>JBIKUE010000029.1:0-44195 GCA_044347755.1 Saprospiraceae bacterium | reverse complement strand
ACCCCGAGTTCTATGCCCCAAGAGCAGGTATCGTAAGCTAAATTGTCCACGTTCAGCACACTTGGCGCGGACGGGTCTTTACAAGAGGACAGGCCGGGCGGCTCGGGTGGGCTACGAAGGGCAGCTCGGTTAAAGCAACGCTCCCATCCCAAGCCTGTCATCTTGTAAAGAACTGTCCGCATCACGTACGCGTATCCCGAGCCCTTTATTGCTTGATCAACTGCCCTTGAGCTTCCAGACTTGGGGTGTACACTTTCCAGGAATACACACCGGCAGGCAATGGGGCTACCTCCGGCAGCGCAAGCTCCTGGCGACCTTCACGAAGTTCAAACTCGCGGAAGAAAAGCATTTGGCCGAAGGCATCAAATACTGCTACGCGGCATTTGTCGGCTTTTTCGGCTGACACAGACAGGGTAACGCCACCAGAAGCGGGGTTAGGTTGTATGGTAGCGGTCAAACCTGACGCAACCAAGGGCGCAGTATCGTCTCGCCGTGCAGCGGGGGCCGTTTGTTGCAGGCTGCATTCTTCGCCATTCGGTTTCCAGGCGGCGCCGTCGAGCAGTTGAGGATCCAACCACAGGGGCAGGGCGCCTTCGGTACCGCCGGACAGCACTTTAAACGTCAGGTTAAACAATATGCTCCCGGGCTGGATGAGCATCTCAGCATCGGTCATCGGATACCAAAGGGTACGTATCTCGCCATTTGTGGCCTGGAGCAGATTGAAATTGCCTGCCTGATAGGTTTCCAAATCGCCCAGAGACGGACCGATCAGCTCCAGTGCAGCGGGGTCAAAGCGCAGACCTAATTGAATGGCCTCAATAGGTTCTGCACCACTGTACCGAATGGGGATGCTGAGTACATCGCCCGTATGCCGGCGCATATTGGGCCAGCTCAGCTCAAGTACCGGGCGCTGCCCGGGCCGATTACCTGTAGCGCTGTTGTTGACGTCTCCCACTTTTATGGCTACAAAATCATTGTTGGAGGAAGGGAAATTGAGGCAGGTTGTAGCTAAAGGGAACCGAGGACTTGGAGGAAATGGATTGTTTGGGTTGGTAAACACAAAAGCTTTATCCACAAAACGCCAGGAGCTATTATTAGGAAAAGAGTTGTAGATGCCTAAAATTAACTTTCTGGTTTCCACGATATCAAAGGTAGTGATGGAGCCACTCTTATCGACATCTGCTGCAATCATCTTATAAGGGGAGTTCAAGGGCTCCAATGCAAGGATATGTTTGCTAATTAATACCAGGTCATAGGTGGTAACCCCATTTAGTGGGTTATCATTTTTGGTGGGAACGACCTTTACCTTATTGCAGGTGGTACAGGCAGTGCAGGAGAACTGGTAGAGGCCATCTACACCGGTTAGATCAGAGGCTGAGCAGGGGGAGGAGCAGGAGACATCGGGGCAACCTGGAATCCATAATAGATCATTAATTGCATCGAAATCTGCTCCACTTAAAGCCACACTCACCGCCTCTATTGCTACCTGGTCTTCCCTTTTTATACTACCCGTCAGCATAGTACCCATAGCTCCGCAAAGCGGAAAACCGGTGGGTTGGTCTATAATCGGGATGCAGGCGGTGTAATTGCTTCCTACGTAGGTGATTCGCAAGGTTTTTAGTTTGACGCTTTCAATACAGGAATTTGCTGGCGTATTGACCAAGATCTCCATTTCATTCAGATCATTCAAATTAAATACCGGAGCATTCAAGTCATTCGTTTCGTAACAATATTTAAATGTTTTGTTGTTTATTACTTGCCAGCATGCTTTAGGGCCTGAGCCGGATGGCACATAACAGCCTATCGTAGCACAATCAATAAAATTATCCGGCCAGGAGGTGTAAGTAAGACCTGTAATGGAGATGCCGGGTGCAGACCAGTCAAATTCAAGTTCAAACTCCACCTTACTTAAGCGGATAATGGCTGGTGGAGCAGAAGTACGTAGCCCAACTTTTACCTTGGAAGTACCACAGTCAAGTCCTACGCCTTCAACCTTAAAGTGAATGTTGTTTGGATTGACGCAAGGAGCATCGCCATTTTTTGAATACGTACTGTTTGTTGCAGATGCATTAAGTGAGGTGCATACGGTATTAGGCGAAAGCCCTGTTTTGATGCGGGAACTTGAGGGCGCCGCGCCGGAGTTGACAAAAGAAAAAACAGCAGAAGCTCCCAGGTTTGACAACCCCGGTACACTAAACTTGATTTTTCCGATGGTCATTGTGGCGCCCTGGCCTATTGTTATGCCGCCATTTGGTGGAACTACTACATAATGAAGGTTATTGATAACAGGTCCGGACCCACCACCAGTGGTTGATACCCTAGGAGTTGCCAAGTCAAACTCAAATGGAAGTTGTATATTCGTTGTGGTGGCGCCTATCACAAATTCCAGATAAGAAATAGTCACAGGAGCATTACCAAGGTTAGTCAGATTAATGGGAACTTCTCTTACATCCCCAGTCTGTACCTGGGCGCCAAACTGCGCAAAAATTTGCTCATTGGCAGTGCCCGTATAATGCTGAGGATTTACCACTGACGCGGCCATTGGAAAAAGGCCGTTTCTACCTGCCGGATTCATACCTGAAGAAGTTATATTGCATTCTCCAGTCAAACTACTTACATATCTCTTTTGGCCAAAAGTAAAGAAAATATTCTCTCCCGGATATGCATTTACGATAACCGTAAACAACTTGGCATATGCACACTGTCTTCCCGGCGGACAATCCTCTACTAAAGCAGAGGGAACGTCGGTGTAACTTAACTTAATGACATTACCCGTTCCATTAGGCAATTGTACTCCACAATCGGGGCTGCCAGGCTCTAGGTTGGCAAAACTGATGGTAATACTTTTATCAGTGGCCTCTAAAACAGCTTTATTACCTGTTGGCGGTGTAGGATTGAGTTGCCATTTAGCGCCCAATCCGCTTACAAAACAGGCTTGGGTTGCTGCCACATCAATATGCGAAAATGCCGTGTTATTCAAATTTAACGTCACATCCAGCATTTCATACTCCAGGTTATAAGGCACCAATGGATCGCCGGAAGGAATGAATCTGTCATGTCGTAAATAAACAGTGTAAGCTACCTGATTAAACCGGTCGAAAGCGCAATTTTCGGCTGAAAAGGCATTACAACTACTCGTAGGCGTCGTTTCCCTGAGCACCTCAACCCTCAATCGATTACAGGATGCATCTAAACAAATGTCCTGGGCGGAAATGTCACGTGCCGGTTGAAAAACAACAGCAAAGAGTAGAAGCAAAATTACCCCCCCCCTATTTTTGCAAAAGAAACTTTTGTTAAACATGGTGATAAAAATTTAAAATATGTAAAAAAAGATCGGTTTGACATATTAAAAAACTAATGCTACATCCAAACGGAGCATACCTTAATGCTCATTTAACTATAAAACGCAAGCCATTTGCAAGCTGCAATACCTAATAAATCGCTAAAAATAACAAGGGCAATCATTTTTATCGTCAAAACTTGCCCCAAAAAACTGGATTATACGGAAGCCATCGGTTTGGATGAAGAGGATTACGACTCGAAAAAGCCTTCTGGATTAGTCTGGCAATCTCCAACAAAAATAATCCTTTACATTAATATTCCAAGTTAACTTTGAAATAATCCATCAGAAATGACGGAATCCGGCAAATAGAAGGCTATACTGTGAATTGACTATCGGCTTGCAGGAAACAACCTCGGATTTCCATTAGATAGTTACAGCATAGCGGTTTATGTTTGGATGCAGAGGTTTTTTCGTCCTTCAAGGCGCTTTTTGCAGACATAATGGGACTAATTCTGGTAAAAAAAATATCTATGATAGATAAAAAAATGAGCCACCCCGGAATCCGGAGTGACTCATCGCTACATTTATTAGGTTAAAGGCTTAGCCTTTCACTTCTTCGAATTCTACATCCTGCGCTTCGTTGCCTGAACCGCCTCCACCACGCGGACCGCCGGTGGCAGAATCGTATGGATTTTCCGCAGGCTGGCCACCTCCTGCCGCCTGTTGTGCGGCATAGATGTCCTGGCTGGCTGCATTCCATGCCTCTGTCAGTGCCGCCTGAGCTGCATCCAACCGATCCATGTCCTGTGCTTTGTGTGCTTCGCGGAGATCTTCCAGAGACTTTTCAATTTTCTCCTTATGATTGGCCGGTACTTTGTCGCCAAACTCCTTGAGCTGTTTCTCCGTCTCGAATACCAGCGAATCGGCAGCATTGAGTTTTTCTGCGCGCTCACGCACCTGACGATCGGCGTCTGCATTGGCCTGAGCTTCTGCTTTCATACGGGCAATTTCTTCTTTGCTCAAACCGGTGCTGGCTTCAATCCGGATGTTTTGTTGTTTTCCGGTGCCTTTATCCATGGCCGTTACGCTCAGAATACCGTTGGCATCCATATCAAAGATTACCTCAATCTGTGGCACACCACGTGGAGCAGGCGGAATATCGTTCAGGATAAACCGACCCACGGAGCGGTTATCGCGCGCCATGGGGCGTTCGCCCTGAAGGATGTGGATTTCTACCTGAGGCTGGTTATCAGAAGCCGTAGAGTAGGTTTTTGACTTTTTGGTTGGCACCGTTGTGTTGGCTTCGATCACCACGTCGTAGATGTTACCCATCGTTTCGATACCTAGGGATAGTGGCGTTACGTCGAGCAATAACACATCGCTCACGGCGCCGCTCAATACGCCGCCTTGTACAGCAGCGCCAATGGCTACTACTTCATCCGGATTCACAGAGCGGTTCGGTTTTTTACCGAAGAAACGCTCTACTTCTTCCTGGATACGTGGAATACGGGTTGAACCGCCCACGAGGATTACCTCATCTACTTCATTGGGGCGCATGCCGGCATCCTGCATGGCTTTCCGACAAGGCTCCAGGGTGCGCTGTACCAGGGAGTCGGTCATTTGCTCAAATTTGGCGCGACTCAATTTAACCACCAGGTGCTTGGGAACACCATCTACAGCCGTGATGTAAGGCAAGTTGATTTCGGTTTCCAAACCGCTGGACAGTTCAATTTTGGCTTTTTCAGCTGCTTCTTTCAAGCGCTGTAATGCCATTGGGTCTTTGCGCAGATCGATATTTTCCTGACGTTTGAACTCATCGGCCAGCCACTCAATAATGGCCTGGTCAAAGTCATCGCCGCCCAGGTGTGTATCGCCGTTGGTAGATTTTACTTCGAATACACCGCCACCCAGTTCGAGCACGGAAATATCGAAAGTGCCGCCACCAAGGTCGTACACGGCAATTTTCATGTCTTTATCGCGCTTGTCCAGGCCGTAAGCCAGCGCAGCAGCAGTTGGCTCGTTCACGATACGCTTTACATCAAGCCCGGCGATGGCGCCTGCTTCTTTAGTGGCCTGACGCTGAGAGTCGTTGAAGTAAGCCGGAACGGTGATAACCGCTTCAGTTACGGTTTCGCCGAGGTAATCCTCTGCTACTTTTTTCATTTTTTGGAGCACCATAGCGCTCACTTCCTGTGGGGTATACAGGCGTCCGTCAATTTCAACACGAACGGTATCATTGTCGCCCTTGACTACTTTATACGGTACGCGGCCAATTTCCCTGGTGGATTCGCTGTGGCGCATACCCATAAAGCGCTTGATAGAGGCTACGGTACGCTGAGGGTTTGTGATGGCCTGGCGTTTGGCCGGAGCGCCAATTTTGCGCTCGCCATTATCCAGAAAACCAATCACAGATGGCGTGGTGCGTGCACCTTCATCGTTGGCAATTACGACAGGTTCGTTGCCAACCATTACAGAGACGCATGAGTTGGTTGTTCCGAGGTCAATACCAATTATCTTTCCCATATTGCTGGTAAATTAGTTGAAGTCTTAAATTTTGGTGATGGGTGGCTTTTTTTTTGGAGAATCATTAGCCGTTTCCCCTTTTTATCAATCGTTGTGCCACGACGAAAAATCTGACGGAATGGCAGAAGCAGCCTCCTCAGGCTGGTGCATTTGGCAGAAAAAGTGATATGCTGCTGGCAAAGCGACAGTTAATCCCTCAGCCTTGCCACCATGATGCCGGTTTGTCCGGGCTGAGAAAGGATGTATTCCGGAAGTGGTTGTTTGGAGATAACCACTTTTTTACCCAAAGAAGAGGCGTGCATCAGGTGCATGCGACCGTTTACTTTGACGGCAAATCCCTGATGCGCAATATCCAGGTCCTTTTTCCATGCGGTGAGTGAGATGATGTCACCTTCCTGTATCAGATGCTCCATTTGCGCCACCCTGTTCTGAGGAATATAATACCAGGCATGTGCATTGATGCGCCGTTCTGCAGCCCGGAGTGCACGCAAGTTTTCGGGTTCTTTAACTTTAGGGTATTTAGCCGGCCGTGCAGAAATATAGCCTATTTGCTTTTTGTAAGGGATAGCCCCCATTTCAAAGGAGAGATCCTGAAGAATGCCTCTTTTTTCATTTTGCAATAACCACCCGGAGAAATAGTGGATACGTGAACCATACCCATTGACATACCCTCCCCAATAGCGAAGTTCCTGCAGGTGCTTTTTGTAGTCCGCATAATCGCCAGGGGCTGCAAGGGCAATAGCCAGGCTATTTTCCATAAATGTCCAGCAGTCCAGTTCACACAAGTTAACTGCCAGGCACTCCTCCGGATTGCGATCCAGGCAGCCGTGCACATAAGGCGTTCCTAAAAAACTGCGGGCTATCAAAAGGGTGCGTGCCTTTAGGCTGCGTTCCCGAAGCGCAATTTGTTGTTTTTCCAGAAATAACAAGGAGTCATTGGCGGATTGGCAAACCACTACTTCATTGGGTTCAAAACACGTATCACGCAGGGTAGAAACGCTCACGGCGTTGAACCACCACGAACACGGGATCAACAAACCGAACATGCCGATTCGTTTAAAGACCCGTGAACTCATTAAAGTGTTCGTTAGCTTCATTACCCGTAGTTTTCAATGGAACAAGCGCTAAAACAGCAAACCTGCCAAAGTTGCCGACATATAACTCGCCAATGTGCCGGCAATCAGCGCTCGGAAACCGAGTTTAGCCAGATCCGCCCGTCGGCTGGGCTCCAGGGCTGAGATACCGCCGATCTGGATTCCTACCGAGCCAAAATTGGCAAATCCGCACAAGGCAAAGCTAAGGATTGCCAGGGTTTTTTCTGATAATAAATGACCTTCGATGATAGGTTTAAGTTGCAGATAAGCCACAAATTCATTAGCCACCAGTTTGGTGCCCATGAGTGCTCCTGCCTGTGAAGCCTCATGCCAGGGCACACCCATAACGAAAGCAAATCCGGAAAACAATCCGCCAAGGATGGAATTCAAGCCAAATTCCGGATGCCCGGCCAGGCTTCCTGCCGCGCCCAGGATGTAATTGATTAAAGCGATCAGAGCCAGGAATCCTACCAACATGGCCAGTACGTTCAAGCCCACTTTCAAACCATCTGAACATCCTGCCGAGATCGCATCCACAATATTGGAATGCTGCTTGCCCACTTTGAGTTTCACCACACCTTGTGTTTCCGACTCTTCTGTTTCAGGCCACATGATTTTGGCAATGGCCAGGGCGCCTGGAGCAGCCATAATACTGGCAGCGATCAGGTATTCTGCCTTAACCCCAAACAAGATATAGGTGGCCATAACGCCACCGGCAATGCAGGCAAAACTGCCGGTCATAGAGGCCATCAGCTCACTCATCGTCATTCCCCGAAGGTAGGGTTTGATCATGATCTGGGCTTCAACCTGCCCTACAAATGCACTGGAGATATTACTCAATGCTTCAGCGCCACTCACTTTCATGACATAGTTCAATCCTTTGGCCAACACCTCCACAATCCATTGCATCAGCCCTATGTGGTAAAAAATATTCACCAGACACGCCACGAATATTATGGTTGGGATGATCTTGAAAAAGAAAATGAATCCATTTTCAGGGCCCAGGTAACTGCCTAATTTGACATTATCTGCTAATATGCCAAATACAAACTTGGCGCCTTCATCGCTAAAGCTCAATACTTTGGTTACCGCCATGCCTAACCAACCAAAAATGGCCTTGCCTGCTGCAGTTTTCAAAATGAACACAGCCAATAAAACCTGCAATAAAAGCCCCATTCCAACTACCCTGTAGTTAATGGCCTTACGGTTGTGCGACAACAAATAGGCAACACCCAAAATGATTACGATGCCAGCGAGTCCAATAAAACGATCCATACTTTGGAATGTGGTTAATGTGGTTAATGTGGGTGAATGTGGGGAATGTGGGGAATGTGGGGAATGTGGGGAATGTGGGGAATGTGGGGAATGTGAGATCCAAAATTCGGCGAAATGTACGAAGCCACATTTGATTCCACGAAATTTTGACTGAAACCATACTTGGGAGTGTTCAGAAAACTGTGTCAATCAAATCTTTTGAATTCAGTGATTCTGTTGTTAAAATGAATTTCGAGTTGCAAATAGATACTATTCCAAGCCATAGTGGACATGCTCCATTGGCTTGTAATATTTTTGATTGCGACAAAAAAACTGTTTTGTAAACCAACCAATTCAAAAGATTTTGATTGGCACAGTTTTTTGAATACTCTCCCACGAAATTTTGACTGAAACCCTACTTTCGCGCCTGATTTAAGTTCAACCCACATTCCCCACATTCCCCACATTCTTCACATGCGTCCATTTCTCATCGGCATTTGCGGAGGCAGCGGCAGCGGCAAAACAAGTTTTATTCGACGGCTTCGACAGAGTTTTTCTGAAGAACAGGTTTGTATTGTTTCACAAGACGATTATTATCTGCCTCGGGAACAACAGCATCGGGACCCAAACGGGGAGTGGAACTTTGACTTGCCAAAGTCTTTTGATAAAAAACTGTTCCGTCAGGACATTGAAAAACTGTTGGCGGGCGAAAGCATTTCCATACAGGAATATGTGTTCAACAACCCCAATGCCAAACCAAAAATACTGACGTTCAAGTCGGCTCCGGTGATCATTATTGAAGGATTGTTTGTTTTCCACTATAAAAAAATTGCCAAGCAGATTGATCTGAAAGTATTTGTCAATGCCAAAGAGAACCTCAAAGTGATCCGAAGGATTATGCGTGACCAGGTGGAAAGGGGTTATCCATTAGACGATGTACTTTACAAGTACCAGCATCATGTACTACCCTCCTATGAACGATTCATTTTACCTTACAAGGAGGAGGCCGATCTGGTGGTCAACAACAATCATGATTTTGAACGCGGACTGGAGGTTATGGAAGGATTTATCCGCAACAAATTGAGCTGATACAATCATAACATACCTCCATCCCACGGACCCAAATAATCGTTTAGCTCCCCTTTAATGTCCTCACCACTCTACACCCGGTCTTTTTTGTTGTTGTGCTTGTCGCATGCCTTGTTTGCCGGGAGTTTCAATATGATGATCCCAGAATTGCCGGCTTATCTGAGCAGTTTGGGAGGGGCGGAGCATAAGGGACTGATTATAGCCCTGTTTACCATTACAGCCGGTGTTTCCAGGCCATTTAGTGGCAAACTGGCAGATACCATTGGTCGGATGCCCGTGATGTATATAGGCACATTGGCTTGTGTTATCTGTAGCGTATTATATCCACAGTTGGCTTTTGTTGGTGGTTTTCTGGCACTTCGGTTTTTTCATGGATTTTCCACCGGGTTCAAACCCACAGGAACCTCTGCCTACGTTGCCGATATAGTACCTGATGGCCGGAGGGGTGAGGCCATGGGTACCCTGGGCATTTGCCTAAGTGTAGGCGCCAGCGCAACGCCACCGTTGGGCAGTTGGCTGGTCATGCATCATGGGATTAATACCATGTTTTATGCCTCTGCCATATTGGCCGTGGCGTCCATGTTGATCCTGGCCAACCTGCCTGAATCCTTGCGCGAAAAACAACGTTTCCGGTGGTCACTGCTCAAAGTTGGTCGGGAGGATATATTTGATCCCTTATCTATCCCTGCAGCTATTGTCATGATTTGTTGCTACATCAGTTACGGGGTAATTCTAACCCTTGTTCCTGATCTGAGCGATCAGCTTGGGGTGGAAAACAGAGGTACCTTTTTCTCCATTTTCACTTTAGCCAGTGTCACCACCCGATTTTCTGCCGGCAAAATTTCCGATCGCCTGGGGCGGGTGCCTGTATTAAAAGCCTCTGCCTGGATGATTGCACTTGCCATGCTGGCTTTTGCACTGGCAGACTCAAAATGGATGCTTTATGTAGCATCTGCCATTTTTGGGCTCGGGAACGGTGTATTCTCTCCTGCTATCAATGCGTGGACTGTGGATCTGGGCGACCCCGGGCGCAAAGGACGAGCTTTGGCTACCATGTATATTTCGTTAGAAATTGCCATTGGTGGTGGCGCATTGCTGGCTGGCTGGTTTGCCGGTCACATTGCCGGAGTATTCTATTTTGCGGCCATCAGTAGTTTATTAGGATGGACTTACCTGATGACAAGACACAAAGGTCGGTAACACGAAGGCACAAAGACGCGAAGGCACAAAGACGCGAAGGCACAAAGACGCGAAGGCACAAAGAGCCGGCTTGCAGCCGGCTCTTTGTGCCTGTTGGAGGCAATGCAGATGCAAAAAAACTTTGCGTCTTTGTGCCTTTGTGCCTTTGTGCCTTCGTGTATCAGCGCCTTTGTGCCTTAACCATTAAGCATAACTGGCATTACGAGCATGAGAATATCATGTTCGTTGTTATTCTCTTCCACTGGCGTAAGGATGCCGGCGCGGCTTGGGCTGCTGAATTCCATACGCACTTCATCGGAGTTCAACACACCGAGCATTTCTGCTAAAAAGCGCGCATTGAAAGCAATTTTCATGGGAGCACCTTCGTAATTGCATGGAATTTGTTCCGTTGCCTCATTGGAAAAATCCAGATCCTGAGCGCTTACCGTCAGGCTTTTATCCGACAATTCGAACACCACCTGATTGGTGGTTTTATTCGCATAAATGGCAATACGCTTCAGTGAATTTTGGAAATCACTGCGGTTTGCGGTCATGTGGTTCGGATTGTCAACCGGAATAACAGCATTATAGTCCGGGTACCTGGCGTCGATCAACCTACATACCAGTTTCATTCCACCAAAGGCAAAAAATGCGTTGGCTTTATTGAACGAGATCGTTACCGGATCTCCACCTGAAAGTGCGTTCTTGAGCAGATTGAGTGCTTTTTTCGGCACAATAAAGGAGGTGCTTACCTGACCGGCCAAATGATGCGTGCTGTATTTCACCAGTTTATGTGCATCCGTGGCTACACAAGTCAATTTGTCATTCTCTACCTGAAAAAACACACCGGTCATGGCCGGACGCAACTCATCCGCAGAAGTAGCAAATACGGTATTATTGATGGCATCCATCAGGTACTTGCTGTTGATCTTTACGGTATCAACTCCATCTGGTTCAGGGATATTCGGGAAGTCCTCCCCATTTTCACCGGCCAGTTTATACTTACCGTATGAGGACGTGATTTCAATATTCCAGTTATCCGGATTGACCGTAAAAGTGATGGGTTGCTGAGGGAGTGCCTTGAGCGTATCCAGCAATATTTTAGCCGGTACCGCTACAGAAAAATTATCATCGGCCAGCACCTCAATGGTTGTGGCAATACTGGTTTCCAGATCAGTGGCTGCGATAGTCAGTTTTTTGTCTTCAATCTTGAACAAAAAATCCTCCAGAATAGGCAGCACCGGGTTGGAACCAATGGCGCCATTGGCAATCTGGACTTGCTTTAGAAGCTCGGAAGAAGATACGCTGAATTTCATGATTGGGTATTGTTTGTATCTGGGGCTAGGTGACGGCGCAAAAGTAGCGCCAAATGGCGGGCATTTTTTTTAAAGAAACTAACAAATTGTGGAAAAAATCCGAAAAAACTACCTTTGCCATTCCAACTTGAAAACACCCCTTGTCTTCTCTGGTGCTTTCATCAGCACCTGACCCCAATTATCTCCTTTCTATGCTCGATCGCAAATCTGCTCCCGCCATTCACGAAGTTAGCCATCTGACCCTGCCCCAACCGGAATTGGTGTATCTGGATAATGGCATCCCCGTGTATGTACTGGATTATCCAGGGCAGGAAATTGTCAAATTAGAGGCCGTTTTTCGTGCCGGCCGACCGGAAGAAGACAAGCGTCTGGCTTCCCGTGCAACTTCGCGATTGATCCGCGAAGGCACCATGCGTCAAACGGCTGCTGATATTGCCGAACATCTCGACTATTATGGCGCTTCATTGACTGTACCAACCAATCTGGACACCTCCAGTTTCATTCTGTTTTCCGTTAAAAAATACGCCGCGGAGGTGATTCCTACTTTTGCTGATATGCTGCTGAACCCGGCTTTTCCGGAAGAGGAACTCGAAAGTTTCCGTCGCACCAGCATTCAGGAATTGCTTGTTGAACTGGAAAAGGGGGAAACCGTAGCCTATCGAAAAGTCACCGAACTCATTTTCGGCGAACAACATCCTTATGGCTACAACTCCGTTCCAGAGGATTATCACGCCATTCAGCGCAGCGACATACAAGACTTTTACCAAAAATGGTATACGCCTCAGCATTGCCTCCTTTTTGCCAGTGGCCGGATTGATCAGTCAACCCTGACCTTGATCAATCAACACCTTGGCCAGCACAAAAGACCCAATAGCCCGGAACGTAAGCCCTTAGTTAGCACTTCAGAACACCCGAATGGGAAAAAAATTAAAGTCCCGCTTCCCGGCTCTATGCAAACAGCCATCAAAATCGGTCGTCGGCTATTTGACCGGAGGCACCCTGATTTCAATGGTCTCATAGTGCTAAACACCTTGCTGGGCGGCTATTTCGGATCACGACTAATGACCAATATCCGGGAAAAGAAAGGATACACCTACAACATTTATTCGACGGTAGATGCCTATCTTAACGATGGTTGTATGTACATCGCTACGGAAGTTAGTCCTGACAAGTCAACCGCTGCCATTCGGGCTATTTTTTCCGAACTGAAAAAACTGCGGGAAAAACCTGTGCCTGAAGAAGAACTAAGCATGGTCAGAAATTATATTTTAGGCATGTTACTCAATGGTTTAGATGGCCCAATCAACAGTTCCGACATGATTAGAAACCTGATTGTGGAGCACCAAACTCCCGAAAATTTTGACCAGTTGGTACACACTGTTCGAACCATTTCAGCGGTACATATTCAAGCGCTGGCGAATCAATACCTGAAAGATGAGGATTTTTGGGTGGTGACCGCAGGTTAAATGATTTTTTTCCAAACAATTACAGATATTTGACAAGAAAAAACCCAAAAATCTGTGTAGTTTTGCGCACTTTTTTTTCGAAATCCGATTTTGACTCAACACAATTAAACAGCCCATACTTTGTTTAACTTTTTTAACTTCTTCAAGCAAGAACTCGCCGTTGACCTTGGCACTGCAAATACGCTCATCATGGTTGATGATCAGGTGGTGGTAGATGAGCCTTCTATCGTAGCGGTGGATCGTACCACCAAGCAAACCATCGCAGTAGGGCACCGTGCCATGCAAATGCACGAAAAAACCCACGAAAACATTAAAACGATTCGCCCACTCAAGGATGGTGTAATCGCTGACTTTCAGGCTGCCGAAGCCATGATTCAGGGCATGATCAAGATGGTTGGTCGCCGTCGGAACATGTTCAGTCACCTCAAAATGGTGATTTGTATCCCCAGTGGCATCACCGAAGTGGAAAAACGCGCTGTATTTGATTCTGCCGATCACGTAGACAGCAAAGTAACATACCTCATACACGAACCAATGGCTGCTGCCCTGGGTATCGGTTTGAATATTGAAGAGCCTATTGGCAATATGATCATTGATATCGGTGGAGGCACCACAGAAATCGCCGTTATTGCCCTCTCCGGTATTGTTTGCGATCA
The DNA here is from genome assembly GCA_044347755.1 of Saprospiraceae bacterium. Classification (GTDB taxonomy): domain Bacteria; phylum Bacteroidota; class Bacteroidia; order Chitinophagales; family Saprospiraceae; genus M3007. The sequence continues at coordinate 30,335 of JBIKUE010000029.1, read as the reverse complement.
AAGTATCCGTATTGCAGGGGATGAACTCACGAATGATATCATGAACTACATGAAACGTGAGCACAACATCCTGATTGGCGAACGTACTGCAGAACAGATCAAAATCAATGTGGGATCCGCTTTGCATGAACTGGACAACCCGCCAGGAGATTATGCCGTAAATGGCCGTGACCTGATGACAGGCATCCCGAAACAAATCAAGATCGGGTATCAGGAAGTAGCTTATGCACTCGATAAAAGTATCAGCAAAATTGAAGATGCTGTACTGCGTGCATTGGAACTGACTCCGCCCGAATTGGCTTCTGACATTTACAAAACCGGTTTGTATCTCACCGGCGGTGGCGCATTGTTGCGCGGACTCGACAAACGCCTGGAGCAAAAAACCAAGCTCAATGTACATGTAGCCGACGACCCGCTCCGTGCTGTAGTTCGTGGCACAGGAATGGCGCTTCGCAACACGCACCAGTACTCCTTCCTTATCGACCGTAAAAGCGTGTAAATAACGATGAACGATGGACGATGGAACGACAAACGCTCCTCGTCGTCCATCGTTCATCGGCCATCGTTCCTCCTCCTATGGGCAAAATTCTTGAACTCCTGCTTCGCAACGGTGGCTTTGTCACGTTCCTGTTGTTGGAGGTGATTAGTTTTGCCATTATGGTAAACTTCAATACCCGTCAGGGAGAGATCTGGGCCAATACAACCGGGATATTTGGTGGAAGGGCTTTGGAAAAGCGTCAGATGGCATCTGACTACTTTAATCTTTATGAACGTGCCGACAGCCTCGCTCATATCGTTGACAGTCTTCAACTAAGACTTTCCAATGCGCGCCAGGTACAGATCCCTATTCGCGACACCTTTTTTCTGGTGAGCTATGATTCTCTTTCCAGAAATGATTCCATCTTGCGCAAAACAGTGCGGCCACTGTTTCGGTCATTAACGGCCAAGGTGATCAAAAATTCCGTTTCAAGTGCCAACAACTGGCTGATTATCAATCGCGGCAGTTCGGATGGCGTCAGAACAGACATGGCAGTACTTAGCCCGGAAGGTATTGTAGGCATCGCCAGGCATGTTAGTTCGCATTTTTCATTGGTGATGTCTGTATTACATCAGCAGGCAAAAATATCGGTGGCTTTGCCCATGCAAAAAAACGCGTTCGGGTCTTTAACCTGGGACGGTGGCGATCCTACGGTGATGACCTTGCGTTATATCCCCCGGCATTTTGTGGTAAAGGAAAATGAACCGGTTGTTACCAGTGGATATTCCCTTATGTTTCCACAAGGCCATCCGGTGGGCAAGGTTTTGGGCACACCTAAATCAGATCCGGAAAACCCGTATTTTTTGGAAATTAAGGTTAAATTATACCAGGATATGAGTACGGTTCGGGATGTTTCCATCGTTCAGAACCTGTTTCAGCCGGAATTGGATAGCCTCCAGCAAAAAATCATTGCCAATGAACAGTAGTACCATCGCTCCACATATCCTGCGGTTCATAGGATTGGTTGCCGTTCAGTCATTGTTGCTCAACCAAATGACCGGCAGTATTGGCGCGTATTTCAATGTACTGCTATATCCATTGTTTATTTTGTTCCTGCCGCTACAAATGGCCGCTCCATATGTCATTATGCTGGGCTTCCTGGTAGGACTAACGGTAGACATGTTCGTGCCATCGTGGGGTATCCACGCCAGCGCCGGAGTATTTAGTGGATTTGCCCGAGGTTTGGCGTTGATGCCATTTGCACCCAAAGGTGGCTTTTCTGCCAAGGATCCCATTTTTTCGCCTTCACTCATGGGATGGCAAACCTTTTTGCAGGGAACTGCGCTTTTTATGGCCATGCATTTGCTTTGGTATTTTTCCTTCAGCTATTTTTCCCACCTGTATATGTTGGAAATTGTGAAAAAAACAGCCTCTGCCTGGGTGTTAACTATGATATTTGTAGCGTTATATACCGCCATGTTCAACCCTAAAAAATGAGTATGGCTCCCAAACAGGTTCCCCAACTATGAAAAACGGTATTCAACGTCAGCGCAGTATTCAAATCGTTTTTCTGGCCTGTGCACTTGCACTCGTGCTTCAGGCTGCCAATCTGCAAATTTTCGACGGCTCCTATGCCAGGTTAGCTGACGCAACGGCTATTGAAGAACTTACGGTATATCCGCCACGTGGAATCATTTACGACCGTAATGGTGAACGCATCGTAAACAACGAAGCAACGTTCGATCTGATGGTCACCTACAACCAGGTGGATCAAAAAAAGATGAATGTGACCAAGTTCTGCGATATACTTGGAATCACCGAAGTTGACTTTAAAAAGAACATCACCAAAGACTGGCGCAGCGGAAAGTTTTCCAAATCAGTACCATTCGTATTCCTGAAAAAAATCTCGCCGGAAAAAAACGCCCGCTTTCTGGAAAGCCAGTATGAGTTTCCGGGCTTTTTCGTGCAGGCGCGCAGTATCCGTGGATATCCATTCAGCGCGGGCGCACACGTGTTGGGCTATATTAATGAAGTAGACCCACGTGATATCGAACGAAGCCAAGGCAAGTATGAAACTGGCGACTATATCGGTGCAGCCGGCCTGGAATCCGGATATGAGGATTATTTGCGGGGAAAAAAAGGTGTTACCAATTTATTGAGAGACAATTTGGGCCGGATTGTTGGTCGGTATAAGCAAGGCGAACGCGACTCAGCAGCCATTGCCGGAAAGGATCTGGTTTCCAGTATTGACATCAACCTCCAGGCTTACGGGGAAAAATTGATGCAAAACAAAACCGGCAGTGTGGTAGCGATAGACCCCAAAACCGGTCAGATTTTGGCCATGATTAGTGCTCCCACCTACAACCCAAATCTGCTGGTTATGACCAACGAGCGCGGCCAGGAATTCAGCCGCTTGCTCACCGACCCATTGCGATATTTCTTTGACCGTACGGTTATGGCCAAATATCCGCCGGGATCTATTTTTAAAACGGTGGTCTCTCTGGTTGGCCTCCAGGAAGGTATTTCTAATCCCAACCGGGGACAAAGTTGCCCCGGAGGCTACTTCTATGGTGGCCGACTTTATAAATGTCACAACCACCCCGGCGTAGGAGATCTGACTGACGCACTGGCCAACTCATGTAATGCTTATTACTTTACAGAATTCCGGAATATCGTAGATCATTACGGCTACAATAACCCTCATAAAGGGCTGGACGTATTTAAAGACTATTGCAAACAATTAGGACTGGGAGTAAAACTTGGCATTGACTACCCCAATGAAAATGCAGGCAATGTTCCCGGATCAGCTTACTATGATAAAATCTATCCCAAACGACTCGGAGGATGGCACTCCCCAACCATTATGTCCTTAGGCATTGGACAGGGAGAACTGCAGTTGACTACTTTACAAATGGCAAACCTGGCAGCGTGTATTGCCAACCGTGGCTATTGGATCGCCCCACACCTGATCAAGGAGTTTAAAGATGGGACGCCTGTTCCAGCGTATTTGGAAGAAAAACATCAGGTTTCGATCAACAGAAATAATTTTGAGATGGTCATTGAAGGCATGGAACAATGTGTGGTTAGAGGAACTGCAAGAATTGCCCAGGTGCCCGGCATCTCTGTATGTGGCAAAACAGGCACTAGCCAAAATCCGCACGGAGATGACCACTCTGTATTTTTTGCTTTTGCGCCAAAAGACGACCCCAAAATTGCGATCGCAGTCTATGTGGAGAATGCAGGTTGGGGAGCTTCCTATGCCGCGCCTATCGCTGGCCTGATGATTGAAAAGCTGCTGAACGACACCATCGCAACCGATCGCTTGCCTATTGAGGAACGTATGGTTAAGGCCGACTTAACCTCAAAAATTTTGGCCAATCGGGCCCAGGAGAAAATACAGGCTAAACTTCCCAAACCCAAGCCGGACTCTCTTCCAGACCCGGCCAGAATCCCTACAGAGGTTCCCGAGGGAATCAAGCCTTCTGGAACGGTCAGTGGTACTCGGCCAGGGAAAAAGTAGTGGCGAGTGCGGGGTCGTGTTTTTTTACCGCGGAGACGGAGAGGCGCAGAGGATTATTCTTTTACCGCGGAGACGGAGAGGCGCAGAGATATTGAATTAAGTCTCTGTGCCTCTCCGCCTCCGCGGTAAAAAAACCTATTTACTTCAACTTAACCTTCGTTGCAACGCTGGCTTTTTTCTTCTGCTGCTCTTCATCAAATGGTTTGATATTGATGGTAAGCGTATGGCCTTCGTCGCTGATTTCACCGAGTTTATTGTCGGATTTTTTCACGGCACGATCAGGGAAGTGGTAGATCTGCTTGTAGCTCATATCAGCCAGAAACATCTTAACCATATCCATGCTGCCTTCCTCCGCCTCATCACCGGTATTCATCATGGCTTTTTTCATTTCCTCCCCTATATCACCAGCGCCAAGGCGCTCGAAATTTTTGCCTTTATAGCGGAATACTTCTTCCACCTTGGAGTCGTATTTGTCTTTATTGATAACACGAAGTGCACGATTTAGGGCTTCTACACTGACGAAATCAAAAGAGTAGCCAAATTGGAAGTTCGAGGTGTCCTTAATTTCTACAATATTGGTAATGCCTTCCAATCCGCGAATGGTTGCAGCCACACTGCTCATTTGCTCACCCAGACCACCCATAGGATCTTCTACTTCCGGCGCATCAGTGGTTGCCGGTGGTGTATAATCTCCTTCGGTTTGAATGGCAGTAGAATCACCACCCATATCCATGCCGGATGTTAGGGAACTATCGCCGGCCATGCCTTTGAACATATCCATCATGCCTTTCATTTCACTCATATCGAGTGTCATTTTATAGGATCCGGAGCCGTTGTTTTTGAAGGTTGCCTCCTCAATAATGTGCAGACAACCAGTGAGTGCAGTCATGCTTACAGCAAACACTGCCAAGAAAAGGTTTTTCAAATTTTTCATTGAATGTTGATATTGGAAAAAATATTTGGGCGTTGTCCCGTGTCAGTTTTGATTGAATGTTTATTTAAGACGAATGATGAGCTCTTTAGGTTTCTTTTCAGCCTTGTTATTTTCGTCTAACGGCTTTTCCAGGAAGGTCAATGTGTGCCGATCATCGCTTAAGACGGCTCTTTTATCGTTCCATTTTTTGATTTTTTGATCCGGAAAATGGTAAACCGTTTTGAATTCCAGATCACGGAACATCATTTTCACCATGTTTTTAACTGCTGCCCCATCCTGACCCTCTTCTTCACTCTTTTTAAGCATCACTTCTGACAAAAAATCTCCAAAGCCGGAATTTCCGGTGTTACGCTTTAACGTCTGGCCTTTCAGCTCAATGCTGGCGTCTTTATTCCATATGCCAAATGCCTCCTCATCTTCCAATGAGCTCATTGCCTCCTGCAAATCTTCCAGACGGGCAAAATCAAAAGAATACCCGGATTGGAATATAGTGGTATCATTAAATCCAATGGCATTACTGATTCCGCTTTTTTCTGACAACAACCGGGCAGTTAGCATGTATTTCTTTTCTTCTTTTTCTACGTCGCTTAAGGTATCAACAGGCATTTCTGTCAAGGTCGTGTCTTTTTGACTTTCAGCCCCCATTCTGTTACCTATATCACCAAACATCTCTTAGACTTTGCTACCATCCATTACGATCCGGTAGGACCCGCTTCCATCTTTTCGGATGGTGATTTCCTCAATAATCGTAAGACAACTGCTCAAACTCATCACTATGAGCAGTAAAAATGGGGCTAATTGGGTTATTTTCATATTAAAACGGGTTGTTTATCAGCAGAAATTATTCGATCACCAACTCTTTTTCAGCCTTGACTCCTGCTTTTTCCATCGTAAAGATATAAACACCTTTCCGGAGATATCTTTTACCTGTGTCGGCTTTCTCGATTTCTACCGTTTTTTTAGGGTCTTTTTGTTCGTTTTGCAACAATTCCTTGTATTTTTTAAGCGCATCCTCCCGTAAATCAAGGGCATAGTTCCATTGGTTCAATCCTTTAACAGCATCCAGGGTCCCGCTGTTCAGCACCAAACCATTTTCTTTGTGCCTGATGTTCCAATTAACCTTTCCCTCACTTTTACTATAAAACCAAACGGGATACTCCGGGTCTTTGGTTTCCTGATAAGCGCGTTTTTTACCCCAGTTTTTATTGTATTTCCGCTTTCCCAGATCAAATAACTGAAGTTCAGCTAACGTAGTTTCCAGATTCATTTTTTGAACCCTGGAAATATCCGCCTTGAACATGGAGCGTCCGTGTGTCCCAATAACCAATTCCTTTGCTTTGGCCTGAATGGTCAAATCATGCACCGGTACATCCGGGAATTCGGAACTGAGCGTATGAAACGACTTTCCACCATCTATCGAGACATAAACGTTGTGATCCGTTCCAACGTATATCACATTTGGATTCTCAGGATCTTCTTTTACCACATTGATGGGCTCCATTGGCAGGTCGGAACCCAATTTATCCCAGGTTTGTCCGTAATCATTGGAAACATACAGGTATGGGGCAAAATCATCCCACCGGTAACCGTTGAGCGCAACGTATACCCTTGCGCGCTCGTGCGAGGAGGCACAAACCCTGCTCACCCAAAGATTGGACGGCATCGGATCTGAAATTTTGGTCCAGGTTTCACCTCCATCCCGGGTCAGATGCACCAGGCCGTCGTCGGAACCTGCGTATAACATGCCGAATTTTAAGGGGCTTTCGCAAATACTGGATAACGTACCATAAGGCACATTCCCGGACTTACCTCCCAGGGTTAAATCGCCGGAAATGGCTTCCCAGTCATTCCCTTGATTAAAGGAACGATACACTTTATTGGCGCCCAGATATATAACATCCTGCTGATGGCGACTCAGCCAGACCGGAGTTTGCCAGTTAAACCGAAGCGGGCGTTCACCCAGATCGTGCTTAGGTGTAATGGGTTTGGATTCGCCGGTGGTTTTATTCATCCGAACATAGTTGCCAAACTGATACCCGGTGTATACCGTGTTGTTATCGCGCGTATCCACCTGAATTTGCATACCGTCACCTCCTATCAGTTCCTTGTATGGATAAGCACCAGACTGATGCCAGCCGGTAGACGCTTCATAGTAGCTCGGGCCCACCCAAACACCGTTATCCTGAGCGCCGCCGTATACATTATAGGGTTCGGCCTCATCGGTGGCAACCGCATAAAATTGTCCTACGGGTGGCGTATTACATTTAACCCAGGACGCTCCATTGTCCCAGGAAATGTTCAACCCACCATCATTGCCATTCACCAAATGACCGGAGCGGGAAGGATTTAACCACAATGCATGATGGTCTACATGTACATTATCGCCGTTGATATTTTTCCATGTTTTACCACCATCCTCCGAGCGGATAATCAAAAATCCGATCATATAGACTTCATCGGCATTATTTGGAGCACAACGTACGTTGGCGAAATAATACCCATAAGTAAAGTGCATCTGTTCGATGGGCTCCTCATGGGTGCGTTTCCAGGTTTGGCCACCATCTTCGGAACGGTATAGTTCTGCGCCGATAAAATCCGTTTCAAACAGATTACTGTTGGCGTCTTCCAGATACTCCACCAGCGCAATAGGCTTAAGTTTGTCTTTTTCAACCAGGCCCTTCACTTTTTTGGCATTGTATTGTTCCGGGAATCCGTTTTGCTTGAGGAATGCGCCCAGTTTTTCATCACTCAACTGTAAGAAATCAGCTTTGGATATGCCTCGAAGCTGGTCTTTTGTGAGTGCATCATCGGTTGATTTTTCTTTGGCCGGCTTTGCATTTTGATTATCCAAACAGGCATACCAAACTGTTTTCCCATTTTTTTTCCCGGCTGAAAGACCAATTCTTCCGGTTTTGGCGCCTGATGGAAATCCATTTACGGATTTTGCCCAGGTGCTGCCTCCATCTATGCTTTTCCAAATTGCAGAACCTTCACCGGCTCCGGTAAAATTCCAGGCACTCCGACTTCGCTCCCAGGTGGCTGCCATTACCATGTTGGGATCGTTAGGATCCACCACCAGGTCGATACCGCCGCTGTTTTCATTCACAAATAGGGTGCGAACCCAGTTTTTACCACCGTCGATAGTTTTGTACACCCCACGTTCTGTATTAGGTGAGTATAAATGGCCCAGTACCGCTACCCAGAGGGTATTAGGATCTGTGGGATGCAATACCACCCGGGCAATATGATGACTCTCCGGCAATCCACGCCACTCCCAGGTTCGGCCATTGTCTGCACTGCGGTATATTCCGGTGCCTGCGTAAGAGGAGCGACTGCTGTTGGACTCTCCAGTGCCCACCCAAAGGACGCGATTGGTCCAATCCACGGCAATATCGCCAATAGTCATACTGGCTTCATGATCAAAAATTGGCTTGAAGGAGGTGCCATTACTGGTGGTATGCCACAATCCACCGGAAGCATACGCTACATACATTTCCGTTGGATCCACCGGGTTTACATCCACATCCGTTACCCGGCAGGAGAATACTGACGGGCCAATATTGACTGGTTGTACGGATGATAAAAGGGAGTTTTTTTTCAGTAAATTACGCTGTTCAAAGCCCTTCAACCGCACCTCTGAAGGAGTAGGTGTTGGCTGTTGTGCAAGAGTGGAATGAAGAAAGAGTCCAAAAAAGAAACAGGTAAAGATTGACCGCATACATTGAAAATTTCGGGTAAGGTACGCAGATTTTCAAACGCGGGGATGGAACGCGGATTGGAACGCGGAGGACGCGGATTGGAACGCGGATTTTTTAGGAACGCGGAGGACGCGGATTGGAACGCGGATTTTTTAGGAACGCGGATGACGCGGATGACGCGGATTTTAAAATTGCCTTCGGCAATTTTGCGGTAAAAAATCTGAAATCTCAAATTCTACTAAAAAGGCTGCCGAAGGCAGCAGAATAATCCGCGTCATCCGCGTCATCCGCGTTCCAAATCCAATCCACGTTCCAAATCCAATCCACGTTCCAATCCGCGTCATCCGCGTCATCCGCGTTCCAAATCCAATCCACGTTCCAATCCGCGTCATCCGCGTCATCCGCGTTCCAAATCCAATCCACGTTCCAAATCCAATCCACGTTCCAATCCGCGTCATCCGCGTCATCCGCGTTCCAAATCCAATCCACGTTCTAATCCGCGTCATCCGCGTCATCCGCGTTCCAAATCCAATCCACGTTCCAATCCGCGTCATCCGCGTCATCCGCGTTCCAAATCCAATCCGCGTTCCAATCCGCGTTCCAATCCGCGTTCAAAATACGTGTTCAAACGATAAACGTATGGCCCTCCTGGGCGATATCCGTTTTTGCAAAGAGGAGTCTGGCTTCTGCAAGGTGAAGATCTGTGTTGGCGTAACGACCGGAAATGTGACCCATGATTAATCGCCCGACAGCTGCCTGGCTGGCTACTTTAGCCGCCTGGGCTGCGGTGGAATGTTTGGAGATTTCTGCCTCTTTAGTGTGTTCGGTGGTGAAGGTGGCTTCATGGTACAGTAAATGCACCTCACGTACTGCCTCTATAACTGCTTCAGAAAAAGCGGTATCGCTACAATAGGCATAGGATTTGGGCGGTGGCGGATCAAGCGTTAATTCCACATTGGGAATAATGGTTCCGTTGGCCAGCACCAGATCATGCCCTTCTTTGATGGCAGCAATGCTGGTGTAGGGAATTTGATAGGCCTCTATTTTTTCCGGACGGATGTTTCTCGGACGAATTTTTTCCCGGAAAAGCCAGCCGGTAGTTGGGCATCTATGCTGCAATGGAACGGTTGAAACCGTCAGTTTCGAATCTTCAAATACCACAGCTACCACAGTTGGGTCTACCTCATGAAATTCAAGTGAGTAAGACAATTTGACCCCACAAACGCGCAAGGATGTTTCTACAAACTCCTGCAATCCGGGAGGAGAAAACAACTGCAGTAAATCGGTGCGTTTTTTATGTCCCCAGTTGGTCAACATACCCAGTAACCCGAATATATGATCTCCATGCAAATGGCTGATGAATATTTGCCGACAAGCATCTGCTTTTGCCTTATGCTTGAAAATCTGCATTTGCGTTCCCTCTCCGCAATCAATCATATAGACCTGACTTTCCAGCTGCAACAATTGTGCACTATAATGCCGGCCATGGAAGGGGCCGCCGGAAGCATTTCCCAGTATGGTTATTTGCATGACAACTATTTTCCAAAAACCACTGTGCCGGCCCGGAGGGCAATTTCGTTGCGGGTTTCGTTGAGTTTTTGCTGGATTTTCATAAACCGGATCATGGCATCATGATCGCCTTCTTTGGAGGCGGTTTGCACCCGTTGAAGATTGATGACGCACATTTTTTGTACTTTCTGAAGCTTGAAACGATCCAGCGCCTGTTTCATATCAAGCGGGAAATTACGCTCCGGCATGACTTGATTTTGCAGCGGATAATTCCACATAGCTTCCCAGTTTGGCGAAAACTCCCAGGGCTCAGCCAGCAGATCGATGGCCAAATTAGCCACCTCGGCAGATTCATGTTGAATAAAATAATGCTGATCAAAGGTTTTCCCATCCATCAACATAGCATGGCATTCTGCCGCCACCCTACCATACAAAGGATTGTCAAAATCGGCAAGTGATTCCTCTATGTCTGCCAGCAGGTATTCTCCAACTGAAATCTGTTCATTGGGCAGGATATGACTCCCAAACAGAATCAGTAATCTGATAATATCGCGCTCCTGGTATTCCGCGCCACCTTTTCGTTCTGCTGGTCTGGATGGTGGAGCACCTGACCAATCCGGTGGCAAATCACCAGCTTCGCTAGGCGGGAAATAGGCCCCTGGATCGGGTGGGAAAAACGGATCGTCGCCATATACTGGCGGCGGGGCCGGTGGAAGGTCAGATGAAGCACCTGGTTGACGGGCTGCTTTTTCTTCTCTTTTTTTGATGGTCTGACCAATCAGTTTATTTGCTTCGGCATGCAATACCTGTTCTGAAACCTCCAGCAAGGCGGAACACTCCTTTAAATAAACACTCCGCTTGATGGGATCCGGGATGCGTGCAATGCTGCTCACAATATCTTTCACCAATCCAGCCCGTTTGATGGGGTCACCTTTGGTTTCGCCAAGCAAAAGGTCTGTTTTGAAAAAGATAAAATCCTTGGCGTTCTCAGTAGTGAACTTCTTGAATTGCTCTCCACCAAATTCCTGTACATAAGAGTCGGGATCGTGGCCATCCGGCAGCAAACAAATCCGGACATTCAAATCCTGTTCCAGGGCCAGATCGAGGCCACGCAATGCAGCCTTTATGCCTGCAGGATCGCCATCGTAGAGAATCTTCAGGTTTTGCGTATTGCGCCGGATGAGTTGCAACTGACCTTCAGTGAGCGAAGTGCCGCTGGAAGCTACCACGTTTTCAATGCCAGCCTGATAGAGTGAAATGACATCCATATACCCTTCCACCAGCAAACATTCATCCAGTTGCCGAATGGCTTTTTTGGCCTGGAATGCGCCGTAAAGGATCTTGTTTTTGACATATATCTCGGTCTCCGGACTATTGATGTACTTGGGAATGGTCTTTTCAGACGACATAGTCCGGCCAGCAAAAGCGGCGACTTTGCCAGAAAGATTGTGAATAGCAAACATCACCCTGGCGCGGAAAAAGTCGCGACCGCCGTCCTGGCTGCAAAGACCTACTTTTTTCAGCAATTCCGGACTATGGCCGGTGCTTTTAGCTTTTCGGAGCAGTAAATCACGTTCATCAGGTGCATAACCCAGGCCAAAAGCTCGGATGGTTTCTTCGCGAAGCCCTCGTTTGCGGAAATAAGCCAGGGCTACAGATTTGCCTTCATCGGTGTCAAAGAGTTGCTGCTGAAAGTGTTGAAGGGCAAATTCATTGACGATGTACAGAGAATCTGCCAACTGGATTTCCGCCAGCTGCTCCGGTGAACGCTCTACTTCCTGAATTTCGATGTTGTATTTCCGGGCCAGCCAGCGCAGGGCTTCCGGATAGGTCAAATTTTCATGTTCTTTCAGGAAAGTGATGGCATCGCCTGCTTTACCACAACCAAAGCACTTGAAAATGTTCCGTGCAGGGTTCACATTGAACGAAGGCGTGCGTTCGCCATGGAACGGGCATAGGCCAATGAGGTTGACTCCGCGACGCCGCAGCGACACAAATTCCTCAATGACCTCCTCGATCCGGGTAGCATCGAGGATTTCCTGCACCTGTTTTGGAGGGATCATGGTGCGAAGATAACGTAGATTACGCTCCTCCCTATCTTAAAATACGCAAATCTGTGGAGACTCTTTACCTGCACCTTCAGATATTTGCTCCTTTAAGTTACCCGGTTTTGCATCATCAAACGAAACGAAATATGAACTGGCTACAATTCAGTCTGCTAACCATTGTTTTGTACAGTATTCACGATGTAACCTTGAAGCACCTGGCAGGCTCGGTCAACAGCACGCTTGCCAGTATTCTGATCAATGGAAGTGCTGCCATCGTATTACTGATCTATCTCCTCCTACAAACAGGAGCCGGGAAAACCAGCCTAAGCATACCATTTTGGTCAACTACTACCCTTTACCTTCTGGTTGCCGGAGCATCGTTGGGGATCGCAACCATCACATTCATGAACGCTTTTGCGAGCGACGGTCAATTGTCTATTGCGGTACCGGTTGTTTATGCAGGTGTTATTACTTTTTGCCTGATTGTAGGCGTGGTGTTCTTCAAAGAAGCCATTCATTGGAAACAAATAATAGGCGCTGGATTAGCCATTGCAGGGATTTATATGATGTCGGCAAACCATTGATCATTGATACCAATTACCGCAGCACCGTCACATTCCCTTCATACCCCGATTTTACCCCATCTACAAACAAAATCTCGGCCCGCCACACAAATACTCCCGGCGATACCCGGTCGCCACGGAAAGTGCCGTCCCAACCGGCAGATTCATCATTTGCGCCAACAATATGGCGGAAGACCAGTTCACCCCAACGGGAGTAAACCTCCAACCTTACCTCCTGCACTTCCGGGCCGCCATACACCGTGAAAAAATCGTTCTCGCCATCATCGTTCGGGGTAAAGATGTTGGGTACATATACGTCGCGCACCTTTTGCACAAATACAGTAATGCTGTCAGTATCAGTACAGCCACCCGGCGCCTCAGCCATGAGCACATAAGTAGTGGTTTCGTATGGGGTGGCCACGGGCTCAGGACAATCATAGCAGGAAAGGCCGGGCTTGAGCGACCAGGCGAATGAGTCGAGCGGAGTGTTTTGTGCCAGCACGATTTGCGTGCTTTCTGCAAGGTTTACGGTCAGATCCTGCCCTAATTCAATGGTTGGAATTAAAGGGGTGATCAGTGTGCCGGAAAGGCTTGTTTCACAGCCGTTGGCATCTTTCACTTTTAGCACATAGTCGCCGCCAGGCAGTTGGGTAAAAACCGTTTGACTCCCAAAATCGCTACCTGAAAGAGCGAAGGAATAAGGCAAAACGCCACCGATAGCGCTTTGGACAGAGACCTCCCCGGTATTGGGCCCATCGCAGCCAGGATTCCGGAATTCCCCTTCCAGCGTCAACGGTTGGGGTTCAGAGAGCTCAACAGTACTTATAACGGTACATCCTTGTGCATCTGTAACCGTACAAGTATAGGTGCCTGCACTCAAATTTTGCAGAGAGGAGGTTGTTGCATTGGTACTCCAGGCAAAGTTGTAGCCCGCAGCGCCCCCTGTTACACTGATGGTGGCAGACCCATTAAATTCTCCTGCACAGGAAATTTGATACCCATTAAAATCAGAGGTATTGGCTTGAACGGCTAATGCAGCTGGCTCGGTGATTTCCTGAAAAAATACTACATCATTCCCGAAATTGTCTTTAACGAATACAGAATAGCTGCCTGCAGGAAGGTTAGGAATGGTCTGCAAAGTATTCAAGGTGGCAATATTTCCTGTTCCGGATGGTCCTGCTCCTCCTATCCGTTCCCAAAAGTAGGTTAATGGAGGGGTACCATTTGACACTGAGAATTGTAGTGAACCGTTAGACTCCCCCCGGCAAACCACCGGATTCGGCAGGAGAAGCCCTTGAATTTCGCATTGAATGATCTGCAAATTCAGATTCACAATACTATCGCAGCCATTGGGCGATGCTAATAATTGCTGAAATTGTCCGGTCTGAAAAAAGGGCTGGTTGCCAACCCGGATACTATCACCTTCGCAAAGGGAGATATTTAAGTTGGTGGTAACCGCTTGGAGAACGGTCAGATTCAATCTAACCAGACTGTCGCAACCTTCTGACCCTGGATAATGAAATTCATAGGTACCCGGGTTGCAAAGAATGGAATCGTTGTAGGTATAACATTCGTTGGCGCAAATGATGGCATTGATCTCTGTAACCGGAATACTGCGCACGTAAATATTCCGGCAGGCCGGAAAGGCTGTATCGCAGGTATTGGAGGCCGTTACGCAAAGCTGGTTCAAGCCTTGAGTAAGGAAATTGAGCGATACAGTGGTGTCTGTTTCCGATGCATATGGCAAGCCATTAAGGGTCCAGTAAAAATGCGCTGCCCCTGGAGGTAAGCTTACCGTGTAATCCTCCGGACTATTGATACAAACGGTTTCCGGGCCAATAATATTCCCTGAGTTTGCCAGTGGCATCACCTGAGTAGATCCATTCACTACTTTTATAGTATAGTGGCACACATCGTTTTGGTTGCCATCCATGACAAAAAAGTAATACTGACCAACCGTAAGCGGCACTGTATTGGTAAAATTCTGGGTGGTATTGGGTGGGATATTCCCATCGCAATTGGATACAGCCTGGAACGTTTGGCAATCCAGACTCTTGTAAATGCCCACTTCGAGACCTCCGTTGTTTTGGCAATCAAACACGGTCACAGACAGGGTCAGGTTGGTGCTTCCCGCAATAAACCCGATCCACTGCATGTGGTGTACCGTATTGGTACAAAAACCCGGAGGCGCCTGACCGGTTACTCCTTCATCATTGACCCCCGTAAATCCGTTGATGTCGCAAATGATGCAGGCATCTGCACAAAAGGGCGTCATAGAAGGGTTAGGTCCGCAGGGCTCCGGTTGTGCCAATAGACACGGATAAAGCGCAATAACCAGAACTATGGTAAGCAGGTATTTCGTCATATTTCATTAGACTTGTTGCGATAGGGGCGTTTGCGCGAGGTGGTAGCAAATTTTATTTTAGACAAGGCGAAATTTGCAGTCGCATGCGAGCAATTCGGCGAAAATTTCAACGCAGAATAAAAGAAAATTTGGCCGCATCGCGCAAACAGTACCCTATCGCAACAAGTCTATTGAACACCAAAGTGTCGACTCAAAATACGGCAAAAATTACCAAGAGGTTGCGCGGTAATATGTGCACATTGCATCTGCAAGACATTATCCCCGGTAAAAAGTCCACTTCCACATCTCCTTAAGCGTTACTTTCTTACCGTACATCAGGATACCTACCCGGTAGATCCTGCCAGCCAGCCATACAAAGAAAACGGCTGAACCTACTACCAGTAATAGTGAAGTGGCCACCTGCCACCAGGGAGGATTAAAGGCCAGCCGGAAAGGCATGGCAACCGGAGAAAACAAGGGGAATATCGATGCAAATACCATCAATCCGCTATCCGGATTGCGCCAACCTGCCATAGCAACGATGTAAAAAGCAAGGATCAGCGGCAACACAGCCGGCAAGGTCAGTGATTGACCTTCTCCGAGATCGTCGCCCATGGCAGAGCCAACGGCCGCAAACATCGAAGCATATATAAAATAGCCCCCCAGGAAATAAATAATAAAAGCACCGATCAGCAAGGGCCAGTTCTGCTTACTGAGTTCGGCCATGAGACGCATACCTGTATCCTGCATCATTTCCGGATCTACCGGAGCGCTTCCAGGCGTCAATGGAGGCTCCACGGGTCCAACGCCCGCCACTAAGGGCACTAATAAAGATACCGCACCACTCAACACCACCCAGGCAACCACTTGTGTTAACCCAACCAATCCAGCTCCAATAATCTTGCCCATCATCAGATCGAATGGCCGCACAGACGACATCATGACTTCTACGATCCGGTTGGTTTTTTCTTCCATCACAGACCGCATTACCATCTGGCCGTACATGAGTACCATGAAAAACAGCATAAAGGTCATAATTCCTCCCACTGCAAGACCTACCCCAGCCGTGTATTTGCTCTGGTCATTTTCCTCATTATTCTTGATCCCCTCCGGATCTATGGAAACATCAGACTCCAACAACTTGAGTTTTTCTGCATCCAACTTGAGTGAATCCATTTTGAACTCCTTGATTTTTCCGGCAATCCTTTTTTCAATCAGGCTGCTTTTTTCCGGAGCCAGTTTTTCATCGGAATAATAAAATACCGTATGGTCTTTTTGCTGAAAATTGCCCAAAGCCGGAATACGAAGTATACCGTTTACTTGCTTCTCGTTTACTTCTGCTTTAAGTTGATCGAGGTTCTTACCTGCAGATGGAACAAAACGCACTCCTTTCTCATCGGGAAGGGTGCCCACCATATTCGCCTCGTCAAGAACAGCTACTTTAATTTCATCGCCCCCCTGATAATTGGAAAGAAAAACGATGACGAATAAGTACACTGCCAGACCTACAGGCGCCAGCAAAGTGCCAATGATGAAAGATTTTTTCTTAACGCGTGTGAGGTATTCGCGCTGTATGATGAGTGAAAGTTTAGACATGAGAAAAGTTTGAAGGGTTTGAGCGGTTTGATGGTTTTGATGAGGAGAACTTTGCGCCTTTGTGTCTTAGTGTTCTAACATCTTAACGCCTTTGTGTTTTCCAAACCTTATTATTCTTCCGTTTCGGCTACTCGTTGAATGAAGATTTCGTTGAAGGTTGGCAAAATTTCTTCAAAACGGCTGATCCTCACACCCTTTTGTAGGAAGAATTTGAGCAACTCATTGCTCTCCGCATCATTCTCCAACTTAAAGGTGATGGCATGTTTTTCTGTTTTCACAACGTGAAAACGATCCGGGAGTTCTGTCGGAAATGACTCGTGTGTCTCTAATCGAAACAGGTTCTGTTTGTATTGGTTTTTGATGGCTTTTACCTCGCCAAACAATACGTTCCTGCCTTTATTGATCAATACAATGTGATCGCACATTTCTTCCACCTGTTCCATGCGATGCGTACTGAAGATGATACTGATGCCTGCTTCGTTCAAATGGGCAATTTCTTCCTTTATCAGGTTGGTATTGATTGGATCCAGACCGGTGAAAGGCTCGTCCAGAATAAGCAGCTTGGGCTTGTGCAAAATGGTAGCGATAAACTGGATCTTCTGTTGCATCCCTTTGGAGAGATCTTCTACTTTTTTGCCCCACCAGTCTTTGATTTCGAACTTGGTTAGCCACACATTAATTTCATTCATGGCCTGATGTTGAGTCAACCCTTTGAGCTGTGCCAGATAAAGGAGCTGTTCTCCAACCTTCATCTTTTTGTACAACCCGCGCTCTTCAGGCATGTAGCCGATTTGTTCAGGCGAGCGGGCATTCAACTTTTGACCATCCAGATATATCGCTCCTGAATCAGGTGCGGTAATCGTGGTAATCATCCTGATCAGGGATGTTTTGCCGGCGCCATTTGGCCCCAACATCCCAAATACACAGCCTTTAGGCACGTCCAGACTTACATGGTTTACAGCCATGTAGTTGCCATAGGTTTTTACAACGTCTTGTACGGATAGGATCATGAGAGTGATTTAGTGTTTTGGTATTTGGGTGTTTTAGTGTTTGGGTGTTTTGGTAGGCGAAATTCCAGGCTTGGAGATGAACCCTATGGTTTTTTCGGCCAATGGCGGTTTTAAGGTGTTTTCGTGGCCAAAATACCGGATGAATGAAATCTTCCGGATATATGGAGGGATGTTTTTTTAAAAAATGGTCAAATGGTTTTAAGACCTCGTAGTTTTTAGACCTCATAGTTTTTAAAAACCTGCGAGGTCTAAAACAATGTTAAAATCGAGCAAAAACTGAATAAAAGAAAAAATTTACTGTTTATCAATAAATTTTATTTGCAAAAGAGAAAAACACACTGCACCTTTGCATCATCATTTCAAACAATTATTGATTTAGCTATGAAAACTCCAGGCAAAAAAATCAGTCTTCCCATGGTATTGCGGCACACATTTATGGCACTAACGATTGCCTTTAGTTTGCTTGCCGTTTTGCAATTGAGTTCCTACCTGGGCATAAGTTCAGATGGCCCCTTTATCCGGGGATGGGTAACCACAGCTTCTGAACCTGGCCCGGAACAAGTCCCGCCGGCATCGTCTGGCGAACAAATGAAACTGTATGAATTTGGCGACCGAAAACTCGTAATGGTGGAGTTTTCCAACTTTTCAGCCTTGATGCAGATACGCTATCTTGGGTATATTTTCTTTCAGCTAATTCCCTGGCTGTTAGGCGTATACATCCTGTATCAAATGTTTGTTATTTTCAGGGATATGGATAGAGGTAAAATATTCCCTCAGGAAAATGTGCGCAGAATCCGGCACATGGCAACGGCTGTATTGCTTTTTCCCATTGTCAATTATCTTTCAGGAACCTTCCTCTGGAATATCGTCCTGACACAACGAGGGCAATCTGCTTCCATGCCGCTTTCCCCCTTGTTTTTAGAACCGATTTTACAGGCCGGGTTCATTGCACTAATTCTGTTTTCTCTGGCAGAAGTATTTCGTTATGGGTCCCAACTTCAACAAGAACAAGACCTAACCATTTAATTCACCCATCTCCTTCACACATTAATAGACTTGTTGTGATGGGGGCGTTTGTGCGAGGTGGCAACAAATTTTATTTTAGACAAGGCGAAATTTGCAGTCGCATGCGGGCAATTCGGCGTCCCGAGTACTCGGGACAACGTCGTTTAAAAGAAAATTTGGCCGCATCGCGCAAACAGTACCTCGTCGCAACAAGTCTAATGTTGTCAAACAATGAAAACAGATAAAATTTTAATGATTTTGCGCGTGTTGGCCTGGGTAATACTGGTTGGGTATGCCATCAACTTTGCCAGCCAGCTTTTTACCTTTGGATGGAAGGTGTTTCATCCGGAAACGTTTGGATCGTCGGATGCAACAAACCCCCGGTCGGCACAGGATGCGTTGTTGATCTACATCCGGGTGATGTCTTTTATCCTGATCCTGTCTGGCATGTATGTCTACTTATGGTATTCGGTTACCGGGCTGTTATCAGGAATTAACCTGAACAATCCTTTTACGGCAGAAGTAGCTAAAAAAATGGAAGGAATCGCTTATATTTTATTCAACCTCTGGGTAGTATCCATGATCGGACACCAGGTGAATAAACGTATTTCTCTGGACATAGATGCGTCGTATGATATGGCTCAGGTATCTACCGAATTCCTCCTCATTGCCGGAATTGTTTACATCATTTCCCAGGTCTACAAACACGGTGTAGCCCTTCAACAAGAACAAGACCTAACCATTTAAGCCATGCCAATCATAGTTAATGTAGATGTCATGATGGCCAAGCGCAAAATGTCGCTCACAGAACTGGCTTCTAAAGTGGACATCACCCTCGCAAACCTTTCCATTCTCAAAACAGGAAAAGCCAAAGCCATCCGGTTCAGCACCCTGGAAGCCATCTGTAAAGCGCTGGACTGCCAGCCTGGAGATGTGCTGGAATATGTACAGGATGTTGGAATGATGAACGATGAATGATGAACGATGTGACAACTATGTTTGCCTGTTGATTGTCTGTTACTGACACTATTAACCCACCTAAATAATTACGCTATGAAACCACTTTTTTGTGCAGTCTTCGTGGGTCTGTTAACCATTCCATCTCTGGCGCAAAAACTTGAAGGCCCTGAATTTGAAACCCTCGATAGCTCTTTTTCCACCGGAATACAAGGCTGGAGATCCAACAAACTTTACGAGTTTGCACCAGATGAAATAATCAGGCATGCCGGTCGCAGGTCTATGCGCGTGAAGAGTATTGCAGGCAAACAATTCGGCGCCTTCTCCCAAATGGTGTCTATTCCTTCCGCAACCAGTTTGCGTAAATTCCGCATTTCAGGTTGGCTAAAACGTGATTCCGTAGAGCGATTTGCCGGAATCTGGGTCAATGTATTCGAAGGGGAAAACAGTTTGTTCTTTGATAACATGCAACAGAAGCAGCTCAATGGAACTGCCGACTGGCAGGAAATCAGCACCACGTTTTTTGTAGATGCCTCAGCCACTGAAATGCAAATTGGCGGGTTAGTGGTCGGCAGCGGACAAGCCTGGTTTGATGATTTTTCCCTGACGGAAATCCCCATCAATGCCGAAGATCTCCCGGATTCGTTAAAAATGTATTTAAACGAAGCAGCCGATTTGATCCAAAAAAATGCATTACACCGCGATTTGGTAGACTGGCCAAAAGAGCGGGAAGTAATCATGTTGATGGCCTCTGGCGCTAAAAATTATGCTGATTGCTATCCCATGATCCGGCACTTGTTGATTAAATTAGGCGACCATCACAGTTTCCTGATGGAAGCGTCCAAAAGTCAGGAATGGAGTAACCCTGATCCGGAGGCCTATAAAAAGATGCCACTAACTACCGGAGAAATCCTGGACGGCAATATTGCCTACCTCAGTATGCCACAAAACCAACACCTATTTTGCCAACATGCTGCATAACCTGATTGACTCGCTGGATCAATCCAATCCTGTTGGCTGGATACTGGACCTAAGAGGCAATAGCGGTGGCAACTGCTGGCCCATGCTGGCCGGTATCGGGCCTGTTTTGGGAGAAGGTAAATGTGGCTATTTTATGGAATTGGGCGGTAAAACCTCCGGCGCCTGGTTTTATAAAAACGGGAAATCCGGCATAGGGAAAAATATAATCACAGTGGTGAGCCGAAAACCCTATAAACTGAAACAAAAAAATCCGCCGGTTGCTGTACTGACTGGCAAATACACGGGTAGCTCCGGGGAGGTAGTCACCGTAGCATTTCGTCAACGCCCCAATACACGCAGTTTCGGAAGTCCTACGGCAGGGCTTTCCACCGGAAATCAAAATTACAGACTAAAGGACGGAGCCCAGATTTTCCTGACAACAACGGTATATGCTGACAGAACCAAAGAAACCTATGGTGCGCAAATCAAACCGGATCAGGAAGTTCAGGAAAGTAAAGAAGACAAGGACCCCGTCGTTGAGGCAGCTGTAAGATGGTTGTTGGGGAACGATGAACGATGATACGACAGGCGTTGCGCCCGGCCTACCGTTTGCAACGCCTGTCATATCATCGTTCATCGTTCTTACACGTCTATTCTTGCATATTTCGCGTTGGCTTCAATAAAGGCACGGCGGGGAGGAACTTCATCGCCCATAAGCATGGAGAACATCCGATCTGCTTCTGCGGCATCATCAATCGTAGCAATTTTAAGAATACGGTTGATGGGATCCATGGTAGTTTCCCACAATTGTTCTGCGTTCATTTCACCCAAACCTTTGTATCGCTGCACTTTTACGGAATCGTCGTCTTCCCGGCCACCGCCAAACTCAACCTGGGCTTCTTTGCGTTGCTTGTCGTTCCAGGCGTAACGCTGGTTTTTGCCCTTTTTAACGAGGTAAAGCGGGGGTTGTGCAATATAAATATGCCCTTTTTCAATCAATTCGCGCATGTAGCGGAAAAAGAAGGTCAGGATCAGCGTGGTAATGTGGGAGCCGTCAATATCGGCGTCACACATAATCACCACCTTGTGGTAACGTAACTTTTCTGTATTAAGCACCCGTTGCCCTTCATCATTTTCCTGAACGCTCACACCCAGAGCGGTGAAAATGTTTTTGATCTCTTCGTTTTCGTAGATTTTGTGCTCGAGGGCTTTTTCAACGTTCAGAATCTTACCCCGAAGCGGCAGAATGGCCTGTGTATGGCGGTCGCGACCCTGTTTGGCCGTACCACCTGCCGAGTCACCTTCGACGAGGAATATTTCACATTCTTCGGGGCTTCGGCTGGCACAGTCTGCCAGTTTTCCAGGCAGGCCACCGCCTGTTAAGGCGCCTTTACGTTGCACCATTTCCCGGGCTTTGCGGGCGGCATTACGTGCCGTTGCGGCCAGAATTACTTTGTCAATAATCCTGCGGGAATGGCTTGGATTTTCTTCCAGGAAGATTTTCAGGGCATCTCCCACACAACGGCTCACAATGCCCGTAACTTCGGAGTTGCCGAGTTCACCCTTGGTTTGGCCTTTGAATTGCGGCTCTTGTACCTTTACGGAAACAATGGCGGTAAGGCCCTCCATAAAGTCTTCACCGGAAATAGTGAAGTTGATTTTTTTGAAAAAACCACCGTCTTCACCGTATTTTTTGAACTCACGTGTCAATGCCCGTCGGAAACCGCTCACGTGTGTACCTCCATCCCGTGTACTGATGTTGTTCACAAACGACACCACATTTTCGGAGTAGGAAGTATTGTACATCATAGCCACTTCCACATCCACACTATCTTCAATAGCGGTGATGTAGATTGGCTTATCAATCAGCGGGGTTTTGGCCTCATCGAGGTATAGAACAAACTCCTGCAGACCGCCTTCAGAAAAGAACAATTCAGTTTTAAACGTACCGTCGTCATTCTTTTCACGCTCGTCTACCAGGGAAAGGCGAAGCCCTTTATTCAGGTACGACAATTCACGCAAACGATGCGCCAGGATATCGAACTTGTATTCGTCTGTTTCAAAAATTTCTGTGTCGGGAAGGAAGGTTACGATGGTACCGCGGTAATCGGTATTACCAATCATCCGGACATCATACTTAGGCTTGCCACGTTCGTACTCCTGCTCAAATTGTTTGCCTTCACGGTGTACTTCAGCGCGCAGGTAAGACGACAAGGCGTTCACACAGGAAACACCTACCCCGTGCAGACCGCCGGAAACCTTATAGGAATCCTTGTCGAATTTACCACCGGCGTGCAGAACGGTCAAAACTACCTCCAGGGCAGATTTTTGGAGCTTTTCATGCATACCGGTAGGAATCCCCCGGCCGTTGTCTTTTACAGTGATGCTGTTGTTGGGGTGGATGGTCACCCATATATCAGTGCAATGCCCTGCAAGGTGCTCATCGATAGAGTTATCCACGACCTCCCAAACCAGGTGGTGCAGGCCTTTGATATCGGTACTTCCGATGTACATCCCGGGGCGTTTGCGCACCGCCTCGAGGCCTTCGAGGGCGGTGATACTACTGGCGCCATAATCGTTTGAGGAAGCAGGGTTTTGCTGGGGGTTGAGAACTTGATCTTCTGTCATGCGGTTCGAAATCCTTAACTACTGGAACTTATAAAAATGTGTGCAAAGATACGGTAAATTAATGGCTAAAAGAAGTTAAAAAGGTCCGTTTTTTTAATAAATCCAAAGCATTATAATCTATTGACTATCAAACATTTAAAAGAAAAAACAAAAGAAATTTCAATCCCCGTCCCAAAGCTTCATCTGTTTCAACCTTTCAACGATCTCTGTCTTGGGATCATGCCAAACGCCCTGAATGCCCAAGGCGCTGGCCGCTTCTACATTCTCGGGCAAATCATCAAAAAAAACAGATTCCTCAGGTTTTAGCTCGGCGTCGGCAAGCACGTATTCATAGATCTCCCTCGTGGGCTTGCGCAGGCGTATGAGGTGGGAGAAATAAACACCATCAAAATGGAGAGATTCATAATCGCGCAGCCCGTATTCATGTTCCATATAATCGGCAATCCAGGCTTCATGGAGCGGATTAATATTACTTAACAGAAATACTTTGTGTTGTTTACGCAAATCCAGCAACATGTTTAACCGGTGCCGGGGGAAAAGAATAAAAATCGAATTCCAGGCAGAGACCACCTGCTCCGGTGAAACACCTGAAGCCCCCGAAATCTTGTCCACAAACTCTTCAGTGCTCATGCCACCTGTTTCATACAGTTCGAACACCCGCTCCTGTAAGAGTTGTGCTTTTGCCGTTTCATAGGTGGTTTCGCCGGCATATCGTTTCATTTCCCGCTCAAAAGCCGGTAAATCAAGGTCGAACAGGACATTGCCAAAATCAAAAATGATATTCATGGGTTGAGATGATACAGTGCGCGAAGATGGTGGATTTTCAATCTCTTTTACGACCTTCGCCCGTAAACTTTTAATTGTCTGTGCGCATGGCAAAAAAAACGACTTCGGGTTCAAAAAAAGAATCAGCTTCCCAAACTGACAACACCGAAAAATGGCTCCCCTGGGTACTGGCTGCCCTCGGATTCATTTTATTTAGTACCGGATTTAGTAATGAAATGGTAGGGATGGACGACCATACCGCCACAGTGGACAATCCGGCTGTTAAAGACTTCCTGATCTTCAACGGGTTTAACCTTGGCATGTTTGCACCGCTTACCTGGATCGGGTATCAAATTGCCTATATCCTGGGGAAAGAAAGCCCAAACTGGTACCATTTCCTCTCGGCATTGGTACACGCTGTCAATGTATTACTGGTATTTCGTTTGTTCCGCAAACTCGACGCGAACCTGGCCGTTTCTGCCATTGCAGCCTTGTTTTTTGCTATTCACCCGCTACAGGTGGAGTCTGTGGCCTGGATTGCCGGATTTAGTACGCCGCTGTTTTCCATGTTCAGCCTCCTGGCAATGAACTATTACCTCAAACATATGGCAACAGAGGACGGCTCATGGGGAAAAAACTATTGGCTTTCCATCACGATGTTCCTGCTGGCCTGTCTGGCAAAATCAGCTGCTGTTACGCTGCCATTAACCTTGTTGGTGCTGGATCTTTGGAAAAAACGCGGCTTTAACACGAAAACGTTGCTCGAAAAGGCTCCGTACTTTGCCATTTCTTTAGCCTTCGGCGCACTCACCTTGTATTCCCGTCAATACGCAGGTCAACTCAATCAACCGGCTGATTTCACCTTGCTGGACCGTGGTTTGATGGCCTGCCATACCATATTGTTTTACTGGAAGAAAGTGCTGTTCCCCACCGGACTCAGTATCTGGTATCCCTTTGAAAAGATAAATGGAACCTGGAGCTGGGATTACTACGCGGCTCCGGCTATTTTGGCTGCACTGCTGTTTGGCGCCTGGAAAAGTCGGAACGTCATGCCGTTGCTCTGGATTGGCGCATTGTTTTACCTCTCCAATATTATTCTGGCATTACCATGGTCTACTTTCGGCACATTTGAGTTGCGCTCAGACCGTTATAACTACCTGGCGATGCTCGGCATCTTTGCCATACTGGCTTCCCTCCCGGACTTTATTAAAGAAAAACGCCCAAATTGGACCGGCGCCATTTGGGCCATCCTGCTCGGTATGGCTTTTATTTGGCTGGTGGCCTCCGCATTGCGTATCCGCGACTGGAAAAATACCACTACACTGATTGACAAAGCTATTACTGCTACGGGCGATAACTTTGGCAAGGCGTACTATTGGCGCGGTATGGCTTATGGCAAAGCCTCGGATGCCCAAAAGGCCATTCAGGATTTCAGCAAAGCAATTCAGATCAATCCGCAGCTTTATGAGGCTTATAAATTCCGGGGAAATATATTTGGGATGATGAAAAACTATGAGTCGTCTATTCGCGATCTCAGTGTTTTTCTGGAAAAATACCCAACCGAAGTACCTGAACTTTATAACCGCGGACTTTCCTACGTCAATCTCGACAAAAACCAGGAGGCTATTGCAGATTTCAACAAGGCCATTGAACTGGATACCACCTTTGCCAGGGTTTATCGCGCCCGTGGCAACTGCTACCTCCGCATTGGCGACACCATCAAAGGCAATGCCGATCTGGCCAAGTGGGAAAGTATGAATAAGTGACGGTGGACGGCTTACGGTGGACGGTGGCGTTGGTCTTGAGATTCCTTATTTCCAATAGTCCGAAACAAATTCCAAGAGCAACGCCACCGTCTACCGTAGGCCGTCCACCGTAGTCCGTCTACAATACCGAATGCTCTAAAAACGGCGATTGCTCCGGATAATCGGTAGTGTAGTGCAGGCCTCTGCTTTCGCGGCGGTGGGAGGCAGAACGGGTGATGAGGTAAGCTACCGTGATCAGGTTGCGAAGCTCCATCAATTGAGGGCTGATGGTGGTGGTTTTGTACAGCTCTTCTGTTTCCTGATACAGCAGGAAGAGCCTGTCGAGCGCCCGTTTCAGACGCACGTTGGAACGTACGATGCCAACGTAGTACGACATGATTTCCCTTAATTCTTTCATGCCCTGGGTGATTAATACCATCTCCTGCGGATCGGTAGTACCTTCCGCGTTCCAGTCGGGCACGTTTTCCTGGAATGACCAGGATTCCAGTTTACCCGGCAGATCATGCGCTACGCGGTGGGCAAAGACCATACCTTCCAACAAGGAGTTGGAAGCCAGACGATTGGCTCCATGCAAGCCCGTGCTACTGCACTCGCCCGCTGCATACAAGCGCTGGATACTGGTATGCCCTTGGGCATCTACCATAACCCCGCCACAAGTGTAATGACATGCAGGCACGATCGGGATCATATCTTTCATTGGGTCAATGCCAATGCTTTTGCATTTTTCATAGATGGTAGGAAAATGCGACACAAAAGCCTCTTTATCCAGGTGGCGGCAATCAAGATACATACAATCTGTACCACGCTTTTTCATTTCTGAGTCTATGGCACGTGCTACAATATCGCGTGGCGCCAGTGACATACGCGGATCATAGTGCTGCATAAACTCCTCGCCTTCAGCAGTCTTCAAAATGCCACCAAAACCACGCACAGCCTCTGATACCAGAAAGGAAGGCGATTCGCCAGCTGGATTGAACAGGGAGGTGGGATGGAATTGCATGAATTCCATATTCTCCACTCGTGCTTTGGCCCGATAGGCCATGGCCACACCGTCGCCGGTTGCAATCACAGGATTGGTGGTGGATTTATATACCTGTCCGGCGCCCCCGGTACACATCACAGTTACTCTTGCTAAAATGGTGTCAATTTCGCCGTTTTGCTTGTTCAGCGCATAGCAGCCATAACATTCTATTCCAGGCGTTACCCGAATCACCATTCGGCCCAAATGGTGCTGGGTAATGAGGTCGAGCGCGAAATAATGCTCGGCAATATGCACATTGGGGCATTTTTTCACCTCTTCCATGAGTGCCCGTTGCATCTCCCAACCGGTAAGGTCTTTAAAGTGCAGGATACGGTGTTCGGAATGGCCGCCTTCCCGGGCAAGATCATATCCTGAGCCGGCTTTTTCCTTATCAAAAGCGGCGCCCCAGTCAATGATCTCACGCACACGCTCGGGACCTTCCTCCACTACAATGCGTACAATGTCTGGCTTACATAGCCCGTCGCCGGCATCCAGGGTATCGGCAATATGTTTGTCGAAGGTATCCTTTTCCAGATCCCAAACGGCCGCTACCCCACCCTGAGCATAGCGGGTGTTGCTTTCCCCTTCGTTGGTTTTGGTGAGTACCAGAATTTTTCGGTCCGGAAACAATCGGGAAGCCTTGATGGCAAAGGTGAGTCCGGCGATGCCTGAACCCAGCACGAGGATGTCGGTTTTGGTACGCGTCATGCCGCAAACATACGCAAAACACCTATTATAGCTACTCAGCGATAGGCCACTGCAATGACCGCGCTGCCATTAATGCGCTCTTCAGTAGTTTGCAGGGAGTCCATCATAAAACAGAAAAATTGGATGTCCAATTTCCAGGTTTTATCTCCTCGCTCATTTAGCTCCCAGGGCTCAGAGGCTGTGATGACCACATAGGTTGAATCCTGAAATCCCTCATACCAATCAGAACGAAAAACCCGCCCTTTGGAATCTGTCCATTGAATAGCAGCCTTGCGCAGCCCATTTGATTGAAAATCCTTGATAGGCCAAAGTCTCGGGCGGAACAAAGAATCCGGCGCTGAAACAAAATCCTCAAAATTGTCATTCCAAAACTCAAATTTGAGATTTCCCGGACAATCATCATCCTGGCATTTCACCTTGGCGAAGGAACCAGACATCACCAGAATCTCTGACGGCCGCTCTACACGAGTAAACAGATATAAATCGTTTACCCCTGCCTGGTATGCATTGGTAGAGTCTGTGGTAAAATTGGCCACAAAAACCGGATCTTCAGATCCATCAACAGGATCCGGCTGATAGGCTGTACAAGCCGAGCCCGTCAGGAAAAGCGATAAAAGGAAATATCCAATCTGTTTCATCGTTCTTTTTCGGTTTAATATAATCGGAAACGAACACCAACGTCAACAAATCCCGGTCTGGAAAGCTCCCTTCCTTCAACTGGTTTTTCCAAATCGGTAAACCGGTAATGAGCCCTTACCGAACAAGACCAACGATTACTGAAGCGATATGATGTGCCCATAAAACCTGTCAGATAATAAGGTTTGTACTCTGAACGGTCTCCTACCCCAAAGCGGCTGACTTTCGTCCTGAGCGGCTCCAGCGACGACTCATAGATTGACTCAATGCGCTGCTGTACCATTATTAGATAACCAAGTGCCGCTCCCCCTTCCAATCCAAAACGATTGCGGTTCCAATGGATGGAAAGCGGAATTTCCAGGTGATGCAATGCACGGGTTTGGCTTTCATAGCTTGATTTTTTAAAGCCAAAAGAATATCGGACCTTTTCTGTTGATATGGAATCAAGTCCGGCAATGCTATACCCGGGTGTTATGCGGTATTGTCCGCCAACACCCACTGTCCAGGAGTTATTCAATTTATACCGGGCAAACAAGCCCGGCGCCATTCCTAACCTTCGGTTTGACTGATCCGGAGTATTAACAGATCCGGCCAGGCCAATCCCTGCCGACCATTTTTTGGGGTCCTTGGCTGGCTTGATCTTATCAGCAATGGGTAGGGATGCCATTACCTGTTTTTTCAATGGCAATACCTCTTCCGGCATTGGAAATAATGGGGTCTGAACACGAATAATAGATAAAGGAATGAAAGGGAACAATACCTCCAATGGCTGTGTCTCAGACAATATCTTATCTGAATCTGATGAAGCCGATGAGTTTTCTGTTATTTGAGAAAGCACCGGCGAGTTAGCCTGTGTTGACTGTTCTGCTAAGTTTGTTGGTCCTTTGGCATTTTCTTCTACAACGTTCCCCAATACTTCCTGATTCATGGATTTTGATGGCGTCATTTTCCAATGCCCGTTTCTGTCTCTTACAGGGCTTAATGCAGGGTTTTTTCCAGATAAAACCTCCTGAGAACGACTGGATTTTGCCGCACCTGAATTTTGGTTCGCTGTTGCAAATGGTCCATTATTTGATTTTCCGCTGTTGTTTGTAGTTGCTGAATGTTGGATAGGTGCTTGAGTGGCCTGGGGTGAAAGAACTTCTGTTTGTGTTGAGATGGTTGAGTTTGTAGTGGTTTGTTCCTGAATCAGCTCCGGATCCTTTTGGGTAAGGCCTGAATGGTGCCGGCTTAGTAACCACCATCCTAAAAGCAACATCAATAACACCCCCAGCAGGCTCCAAAACAGCCAGCCGCGGCGCCTGCGCCGGTCGTCCTCCTGCTGCAGCAAAGCCTCTGCCTGCTCCCAGTATTCCTCCCGGAACTCGAAGCGCTCTCCGGGATTATCGGAGTCAAATTTCTGTCGCATCAGATCGTCTATGTTGTCCATGCCGGGTTGAAAAGTTTATGGGGGTTTATGGGGGTTTATGGGTTTATGGGTTTATCCTCCAAGCACCATTTCTGCTTTGACCCAGGTTTGGAGTTGAGATCTGGCGAAGCTTACGTGCCATTTGGAAGTACCTTCACTCATGTCCAGCATTTCACTGATTTCTTTGTGTGAGAAACCATCCAGGGCAAATAAATTGAACACTTTTTGGGTAACAGGGGGAAGTCGGCGCAGTAGGGCTTCCAGATGCTGCACATCGAGCCTTTGTTCCGCCTCGTTCCAGTCAATGGGTTCATGAGGATAAGCCCGTTCCATCTCATCAGCAAACACTGTCAGATCACGCCATTTCTTTTCTCTGCGGAATTCATCAATCACCGTATTGATCATGATTCGACGAATCCAGGCCTGAAAGGGTACTTCATCTCGTTTGTACCGGTCGAGATTTTGAATGATTTTCAAAAATCCATTGTTCACTGCTGATGCCGCCTCCTGCTGATCCCGTTTGTACCGCATACAAACAGCCATGAGCACAGGAAAGCAGGAGCGGTACAAAGCGTACTGCGCTTTCCGGTCGCCTTTATGGGCCGCTTGAAGTAATTGAGGATCCAGATTCACAGACGGTGGACGGTTTACGGTGGACGGTTTACGGTGGACGGCGGGCAGACCAACACCGTCTACCGTAAACCGTCCACCGTTAGCCGTTATAATGTCTATTTGTTTGTGTTCGGAAAGCTACACGCAGATATGCACCCGGAGGTTGGGT
>JBIKUE010000133.1:0-12415 GCA_044347755.1 Saprospiraceae bacterium | reverse complement strand
CGGCAGTTAAGGCTGCCGTCCTGAATAAATTTATTCAAATAGCCGCTCCTAAATCTGTGAAAGTCGCTTGAGGCCTAAACGGGATAGGGAAAATCTGGCTTCCAACAAGATTCATGCAACAAAGCCGTTCTGTACAAGTACTTATACTGTAATATCCTGATGCAAATGTTTTGAAAAAAATTGAGATCGGAAGTGTCTTTTTCATGGTTGGCATATGCATCAAACATCGTCCCAAATATTTCTGATTAAATTTTATTTGAAAAGGGTTATTTCTATAGCCTTTCTACTTTTGCGTATTATTGAAGTTGGCAACCTCCGGCTGCCTTGTATTTGGCGCACTTAAATCACATGGCTAAAAAACACTATATTATTCCAAACATCCCCATCCACGGCATAGCTGACCGGGGTAAAGGAGTTGGACGAAGTGCTGAAGGAATGACGGTCTTTGTGGACGGAGCTGTTCCTGGAGATGTCGTAGATGTTTTTGTACAAAAGAAAAAAGGCGGATTTGCAGAGGGAAGAATTGAACGAATCGTTACCCCATCTTCGGATCGTACGGAGCCATTTTGTGAGCATTTCAGCATTTGCGGGGGGTGCAAGTGGCAAAACTTAAGTTATGAGGCTCAGCTCAAGCATAAACAAAAGGTAGTTGAAGATGCTCTTTTGCGTATTGGAAAGATCAGCATTGGAGAATTTCAACCCATTTTGGGCGCTCCGGAAACTACTTTTTACCGGAACAAGCTGGAATTTGGGTTTTCCAACAAGCGGTGGATATTAGATGGCGAATCAGGAAGTTTGCCTGAAGATGCTGACCTGTCGGGGTTGGGTTTTCACAAGGCAGGTTTTTTTGACAAGGTCATTGACATTCGGAAATGCTGGTTACAAGCCGAGCCATCCAATCAGATCCGCAATATCTGCCGGGACATTGCCCGAGAACAAGGATTGCCCTTTTATGATTTGAGAAAGCATACCGGGTATTTGCGAAATCTCATGGTTCGGTTAACCACTACTGGTGAGTGCATGCTGCTTGTGAGTGTGGCAAAGGACGAGCCTGAATTGCTCCAAAACTACCTGGATGCCATTTTAGAGCGAATTCCGGAGTTGACAACGCTGGTATATTGCATTAATACCAAACTAAACGACAGTATGTTTGATTTGGACATGAAGACATACGCCGGTAAAGGGTTTGTGGTAGAAAAGCTGGGCGATTTGAGATTCAAAATTGGTCCAAAATCGTTTTTTCAAACCAATTCGCTTCAAGGCAAGCGATTATATGATATTACAGCTGAATTCGCAGGTTTGAGTGGAACGGAAAATGTATACGATCTTTACACAGGAACTGGAAGTATAGCCTTGTATTTAGCCAGGCATTGTAAATCAGTAGTGGGGATTGAAGAAATTCCTGAAGCCATTATTGATGCAAAGGAGAACATGCGGATGAATGACATTCATAACGCTCGTTTTTATGCCGGTGATGTAAAAAATGTACTTTCGCCGGAGTTCGTTGCGGAGCACGGCAAACCAGACGTGTTGATTACCGACCCTCCGCGTGCAGGTATGCATGAAAAGGCGGTGCAATTTTTACTGGATCTGGAAGCTCCTAAAGTTGTTTACGTAAGTTGCAACCCGGCAACCCAAGCCAGAGACCTGCAGTTGTTGTCTGCTAAATATGATGTAGTGAAGGTTCGTCCTGTAGATATGTTCCCACACACCCATCATATGGAGAATGTGGCGCTATTAGTGCTTCGATCCTGATGATTCCATAAATAATTGACCAAAAAAGCTGAATACGTTTATGTTTAGTTTGCTGAGCAGGTTCATACTATGGATTGCTGGCTGGAAGATTACCGGCCATTACCCCCATGAGCTTTCCCATGTGGTCATTGCGGTGGCCCCTCACACCTCCGCCTGGGATTTCCCTTTAGGTGTATTGGTAAACAGTGGTGGTAAATGTAAAGCCAACTATATGGGCAAGCATACCTTGTTTAAGCCTCCATTAGGATGGTTCTTCCGGTGGTTAGGGGGCATTCCGGTGGATCGAACGAATAACAACAACCTGGTTGCAGCCACTGTGGAGGCATTCAAACGCGAACCAAGAATCCACCTGGTTATTGCGCCGGAGGGAACCCGGAAAAAGGTGGAGAAACTGAAATCCGGCTTTTACCATATTGCCCGCTTAACAGGCTCTCCCATTTGTTTGTGCAAGTTTGATTTCGCTAAAAAAGAGGTATTTTTTGACCCTGTTTTGTTCCAGCCAACCAATGATGAAGGGAAGGACCTGGAATATATCTGGAATTACTTCAAAGGTGTTCCCGGCAAGGTGCGAGCATATGAAGTGGGCTAGCAGCCCCTACCCTTACCTAAAAGGTTTAGATGGTTGGCAAACATTTGACGGATTTTGGCTTGTGACCCAAATTCCGAATTCCAAAAGCAGCGAGCAACCCAACCTAACGTATCTTCGGCGCGTAAGCATTTGGAGACTCATTCTTATTCAACCCTTTTAATATGCAAAGCCGATTTTTACCTGCCTTCCTATTTCTTGCACTCCTTTGGAGTACCCATCTAAACGCACAAAACCAGGACAGCATCAATATTGATGGTATTGTTGGGCCTACCTGTGGCTGCGACGGGTTTATTGATATTTCCGTGACAAGCAACTCGCCCTCCCAACCACCAGGCTTTTTTTTCTATGCCTGGTCAAACGGCTCCACATCACAGGATTTATTCAGTATTTGTCCGGGCACATATTGCGTTACAGTAACCAATGGCAATGCTCAGGGAAGCACAGCGGTAAAATGTTTTACGGTCCAAAACATTCCCTTTGATCCCATCAAGATTATATCCAGCAACCCAGCCCCATGTAATTTCGACAGTAGCGGCATATCCAATGTCTGCGAAAAAGCTTGTCCCGGAGCTACTATCACCTATTCCGTCAGTATTCCAGTCATCGGAGGCGGAACCAATCCCCCCATTTTTTCATGGCAGGTATCAGGGGCCAGCAGTTGGGTAGTTACAAACAATAGCACTCCTAACTATGTGGGATCCAGCATAACCGTTAACTGGGGAACGCCGGGCACGGGATCTGTAACTGTATTTACAGACGGCGCCTCGGGTTGCAATGGAGAAGATGCTTTATGTGTCACCATTATTGACTCCCCAAACGCAGATTTCTCGAGCAGCCCAGCAGCCGCTGTAGCAGGTTCTGATCTTCAGGTTTGTTTAGGCCAAACGGTTTATTTCCAAAATTTGAGTACAGGCGATGCCGACTATTTTGAATGGTTGTTCAGCGACGATCTAAGTACCACCTCGGAAGAAAACCCCAACCACACTTATCTGATTCCTGGCACACATACCGTTCAGCTTATAGCCAGCAGCAGTTGTTTGTGCTCTGACACCACGGTGATGACCATTGAGGTTTTGGACGCCCAGGCGCCATCCCTCGAATGTGTTTCAACCGTATGCTCCGGGGCAACAGTAACCTATACCGCCAGCAATACCTGCCCGCCATTCAACTGGTCAGTTAGTTCAGAAGGAACCATCTTGAACGGAGGAACAGCGCTTTCAGATTCTATTACAGTAGAATGGAACAGTGGCCCGGCGGGAACCATTACCCTGAGCGGTCAGCCTTGTTCCGGAGCTGCTTGCCCGTTAGCCGGAGTAGTTGAGATACCCATCATTTCCGGGAATGCACAAATTATTGGAGAAGAAAGAGTGTGCCCGGGAGCCATTGAAGTGTACACCATTGAGCCGTATGGCGGAACCAGTTTCAACTGGCAACTTCCTACCGGAGGCACTATCATTGACGGACAGGGAACCAACCGGGTCACCGTAGAGTGGAGTATCTTCCCTAATCCGGCTCCTGCAGCGGATCACAGTCTTTATGTGCAATATGACAATTGTTATCTGGAATGTGGTGGTGCTGACTTGATTCATGTACGGGTTTTGTCTGCCTTCAGGATTGAAGGCCCGGTAGAAACCTGTGAAAACAGCAATGCCAGTTTTGCTTCCAAATTGAATTTTAATAATGCCAATATCCTTTGCAACTGGACGCTTTATGCTCCTGATGGCACTATTACCTGGACCTCCCCGGCAGCAACGGCCGTTCCGAATGTTCCTTTTTTAAATGGTCCGGGCACCTATCGTTTGTTTGCTTTTCCGGCGGACCTGAATACCACCTGTTCAGAACAGGCTGACTGGGCAATTATTGTACCCGCTATCCCAGCCAAACCTCTTGCTATAGATGGCGAAGCCAACATTTGTCCGGGATCTGTCTATACATACGAAGCAACAGGATTGCCAGCCGGATCCAATATTCGTTGGATCGTGAAAAACGGCCCTGGTATTTCCAACAACCAATCAGGAAATCCGTTGAATGTAACCTGGCTTGCGAATGGCCCTTATTGGCTTACCGCGGCGCAAGTAAGTTCGGACGGATTGGGATGTTTATCAGATACAGTTGGATTAGTCATCAATCCTATCACTTTACCTGCCATTGCCGGCACTCCACAGGTTTGTGAGGATAGTAAGGGAACCTATAGTATTCCTGATTATCAGAATATCAATATCAGCTGGAGTACCAACCCGGTGTCGGCAGGATCTGTAGCCAATGGACAGGGCAGTAGTTCGGTAGAAATATTTTGGTCTGATCCGGGAAACCATACGGTGAACGTTGCGGTTTGTGGTTTCAACGCTTCTTTCCCTGTTACCGTTTATAACAACCCGGATCCTTTGGTGCAGCATCCTGCAGGTTTATGCCCTGGAAATACCGCCAGTGTACAAACCGCAATAGCTTACAGTTCTTATACCTGGAAGGATGAAGATGGCAACACCATTGCAAGCACACCTGCCGTAACACTTGGTCCTGGGACATATTCCATTGAAGTAACAGACGCCAATGGGTGTGTGGGAGCCAAAGAATTCCAGATAGAAGTTTGGGACGTACCTTCGGTATCCCTTACAACTGCCGACCCGACAGGTTTTTGCAATAACTCCTATACTGTATCCCTGACCGCTCTGACGAATACGGACGGGAACTATACCTATGAATGGTTCAAGGATGGTGTTCCAATTGGAGGAGCTAATGGCAATACCCATTTTTCCAACCAATATGGCAATTATACGGTCCTGGCTACGAATTCCTATGGATGCACGGCAACCGCAGGCCCCATTCTGTTGTTTGAATATTGTGACCCGAACGGCGGCGGCGGCGGTATTTGTACCGTATGCGGTGGAGGTCCGATTTGCCCTCCGGGGGTTGTTCAATGCGTGCCTGATCCTACTTCCCGCTGTGATTCCTTTGTCATCATACTGAATGACTATAGCGGCATGTATGTTCCGGGCACCGCTCAATGGACCACAGGTATTTCCGGGGGCGCCATCCTGGGCACTTCTACGGAAGAAACCCCTAGTTTTGTTTACAACAATGCCGGCAAGTATATTGTAGCTGTAAAGGTTCAACTATCAGATAGCACTTTCTGTAATGCATTGGACTCCATTGATGTTGAAGCCGTTGCACGATTCAATGAGCTACCGGGATGCCCTGGCTTTTCCAGTTCTTTTGAAAACCGGAGCGAATTACTGCCCGATGCCAGTATAACCCAATACAGTTGGGCGTTTGGCGACCCTGGGTCTGGCGTCAATAATGTTTCCGCTTTGGAGGACCCTGATCATATTTATGATCCGGCAGGAATCTACCAGGTTACGCTGACGGTTACGGCAGCAAGCGGATGCACCTCAAGTATCACCAAAGCCATTGAGGTGCCTGATACGGATCCACCGGTATTCGCAGATCCTCTGGCCAAATGTGCCGGAAATGCACTGGAACTCCTGGCTAGCCCAAATCCGGAAATTATTCAGCTTGACTGGAACTTTGGAGATCCTGCCAGTGGCACTGCCAATGAAGCCAGCGGTAATACCGTTTATCATTCCTACACGCCAGGAAACTATACCATAACGGCTACGTCCAACAATGTTTACGGATGCACGGCAACATTCACCAGAAACATTACAGTCATTGCCCCCAGCATGAGCGGAAATGTAAGCCCGGCCAATCCTGCACCTATTTGTGAAGGCTCCTCCCTAACGCTTACAGCCCCGGGTGGAGCAGTAGCCTACCAGTGGTCAGACGCCAATCAAACCACTACACAAACCCTGACGGTTGATAAAGAAGGCACTTACCGGGTAACCATGACCGATGCTAACGGCTGCACCTACTCTCCCCCTGCGGTCAAAGTAGAAATCAGACCAGCTCCTGATGCTGTTATTAAAGCTTTGATATTCAATGAATTAGGGCAAGTAGTCGGAACTGAATTTCCGCAAATAACCCTTTGCTTTGGAGAGGATGTGGCACTTCAGGCATATAGTAACGGCAACGCCAACTATAGCTGGTCAGGGGGGAACGGGAATAATCAGATCGTTTACTTTACAGACGACCGGAATACACTTTTACCGGTGGGTAACCATTTATACTCAGTAACTGTAACCAATCAGGCCACCGGATGTACGGCTGTTTCTGATCCATTCCTGGTTACGGTAAACCCTGTTCCTGACGGCTTTTTTATATCCAGTGCAACTTATTGCGCCGGTGATCCGAACATCATCACTTATAATGGCCCAACCCCTGCCAACTGGCAATTTTTCTGGAGTACCGGAACTGCGGGTACTAGTTTGACCACAGAGGATCCGGGCACGTATTATATTCGGGTTATCAATGAGTTTGGCTGTGAAGCGAAGAGTAATAATCTGGCCATTCTTCCTGGTCCTCCTGTAGCAAGCATCCCATCCGGTTGTCATACCCGTTGCAGCCCTGACACCTTGTGTTTACCCAACCTGCCCAATATAATTTCCTGGCAATGGTATATGAACGGAACTCCTGTTCCAGGAGCCAACTCACCTAACTTTGTTGCCCAACAAAGTGGTACTTATTGGGCTGAACTGACAGATGTTTTTGGTTGTTCGGCGTCAAGTGATCCTTTGGATTTGACGCTTTACACCGGTTTTGGCAATATTTTGGGAAATGTGTGGTCTGATGTAAATAGTAATGGCATGGTAGACGCTGCGGATACCTTGCTGCCTGGTATTACGGTGGTGATATTCCAAAACGGCTCGGTCTATGGCGTTACCCAATCTGATTTTGACGGAGATTTTGCCTTGGGCAATGTTTTGTCTACGCAGTACTCCTTTAATGTAGACCCATTTTCGCTGCCACCAAACTGGAATATTATCATTGGCCAGGACCAGGTTACCCTTTCCGGCTGTGATGTAACAGGTACCGTTGATTTCCTGCTTGATTTTGGTTGTCAGGTATTTAGTACGCTGCAATTATCTGCCTGCCCGGGAGGTTTTGCCACTTATAATGGCACCAATATTTCTACCGGTGGTTCACAGATATTTAAGCTAACCTCTGTTAGCGGATGCGATTCTACCCTCGTGGTGAGTGTTAACCCCTACCCTACCTCCTCGGGTAATCAGACGCTTATGGCTTGTCCGGGTACAACAGCCAGCTATCAGGGAACCAATCTACCCATCGGTACTACCCAGAACTTTACCTTACAAAACTGGTTGGGCTGCGATTCGGTGGTCACCGTAACAGTTACCGCATTGCCAATATCTGCCAGCAGCTTGACCCTGAAAACTTGTCCGGGTACAACGGCCAGTTATCAGGGAAGCAACCTGCCTATTGGTACCACTCAGAACTTCACCTTCAACAACTGGTTGGGCTGCGATTCAGTGGTTACTGTAAACGTTACCGCATTACCGACCTCTTCCAGCAGTTTAACCCTGAAAACTTGTCCGGGTACAACGGCCATTTATCAGGGCATCAATCTGCCCATTGGGACTACGCAGAACTTCACCTACTTAAACTGGCAGGGCTGCGATTCAGTGGTAACGGTGAATGTTACCGCATTGCCAACCTCTGCCAACAGTTTGACCCTGCACAGCTGTCCGAACGGCAGTGTGGTGTATCAGGGTGTAAGTATAAATGCGGGCGCAACTCAGGCGTTTAATCTGGTCAATTTTGCCGGATGTGATTCTGTGGTCAATGTGACGGTTGTTGGCGACTTGCCAAGTTCTATCAATAGTATTAATGCAGGGATTTGTCCGGGTGAAATATTCACTTATCAAGGAATTCAAATAAATGCAGGTACCACACAAACCTTTACCCTTACCAATTATGTTGGGTGTGATTCTCTGGTAACTGTTACGGTTTTCTTGAAGAACTCCTCATCAGAAGTATTGGAAGTAACCGTTTGCCCGGGTGAAACCTACACCTACCAGGGAGAAACACTTTCCATTGGGGAATCCAAAGAATTCCATTTTATCAATCAGGAGCAGTGCGACAGTTCTGTTACTGTGTTTGTAAAATCGCATCCTTCAACAACGTATTCTTTACAATCTGATGCTTCTTGTGCCAATACCCCAAGCGGACAAATTATGATAAACAACCTGGTGGGAAGCCCCGGGCCATTCCGCTATTCGTTGGATAACATCAGTTTCCAAACAGATTCTCTGTTCGAGGATCTCAATGCTGGAGCATACACGGTATATGTGGAAGACGGGAATAATTGTATCAGTGAACAGACGTTGACTATTCCAGCCATTCCTGCACTTAATGTTGCCCTGGCGAACGGAATTTTACCTTGCGATAGTGCCGGGGTGACCCTTCAGCCATTGATTTCAGGTGGAAGTGGTGCAACATTGGAATATCTTTGGTGGAATGGAGACCAGAGTGCTGTGAGCCAAGCCGAAGAGGCCGGCCCTGTTTGGGTAGAAGTAAAGAATGAATGTGAAACCGTGCGTCAGGATGCCATGGTTCAGTGGGCTGATTTAGCAGAAGATATCGACATGGTGTATATACCCAATGTTTTCATGCCTAATGCCCGGGATTCGGAGAATACGAGATTTAAACCCTATTTCTCCGCCGGGGTTCGGTTGATTGGTTTCACTTTTGCGGTATATGACCGATGGGGTAACCTGCTCTTCCAAACCTCCAATACAGCTGATGCATGGGATGGTGTATTCCGATCCAAGGAACATAACCCGGGCGTTCAGGTATGGTATCTGGAGGCAGATGTAGCCATTTGCGGCCGTATCCTGCGTGTAGAACGAAAAGGGGATGTAACGGTGGTGAGGTAGCGCTAGATGTCAGGCCTCCTGCGAAAGTGGTTTGAGGCATGATTATCACGGCGGTTAAGGCCATCAAGCAGCGAGTGCTTGATGGCCTTTTTTTATGCCTCGGTGGTAAATGGAGGGAAAACAGGTAGTGACGAAAAAAAAATGAAATTTTTTTTCATTTTTTTTAATTCACCAAAGCACTGAATATCAATGTTTTATCAAAATAGCAGACTTATCCTTAAGAGAGTACCCGGCAAAAATAGGTTCTATGTATTGCAAAGAACCTACCTATACCATTATCTTTGTGCTACCAACTAACAGGTTAGACCATGAACCTTTGAAAACCCGGAGCAACAACGACAAATTTTAAGCTATGAAACCCAAAGTCAAAATCGTCTTAACAGTATTCACTTTTGTAGCCATGGTTCTTACCGGACTGGCTGCCGCAGAACAAGTGCCAAAGAACAAACCCAATACCAGCGAATCACTCATCAGTCCGAACATCATCAGTCTGAGTCCGAAACTGGTACGCAGAAAAAATCAATTTGAAAAAACAGACCGGGAGATTCGTGCTACAGATAGCCTGATCATCAAGAATCAACCCGCATCAAGCCATTGAATCATCCTCAGATTATTCTGAACAACAACAGAAATTATGGATATTGAAAATGCAAAAGCACAGATGCGCAAGGGAGTTTTGGAACTCTGCATACTTGCCATCATTGAGGAGGATGAAGTATATCCCAGTGATATCATAGCGAGGCTCAAGAGCAACGACCTCATTGTGGTGGAGGGTACCCTTTATCCCCTGTTGACCCGACTAAAAAACGACGGGTTATTGGACTACACCTGGCGCGAAAGTAATTCAGGCCCACCACGTAAATACTTTAAGATTACGGATCTTGGCCGGCAATTTCTGGAAGCGTTGAGTGATAGCTGGAAACAACTGGTTCATTCCGTTGGACAAACTATCACAAAGCCTGGACCCACTAAGAAATCACGAAAAACCGAGCAACCTCCGGTGGAGGAGTAAGGGTTATTGAGTGTGGGAGAATGATCTTTGGATCCGTCGCTCCCGAAACAAGAACCACTGAATAACTTCATTTCAAACTAACACAGCAATGAACAAGATTCTGAATATCAATTTGGGCGGATATGCCCTTACTATAGATGATGATGCATACGAATACCTTTCGGCGTATTTGGATAGCATCCGCAGACGATTCCATGAGAGCGATGGTCGGGATGAGATCATTGGTGACATTGAAGGCCGTCTGGGAGAAGTTATCACAGAAAGCATGGGCGTTCGTACCATTGTTATGCTGCCTGATGTTGAATCGGCAGTAGCCCTGATGGGCAAGCCTGAAGACTTTGGCGGTGAAGAGGTTGCAGGTGCCAGTACCAGCAGCAGTTCAAGCAGTAGCTCCAAGAGCGGCCCTTCTTCCATCCGTACCGGCAAACGTCTTTTCCGTGATGAAGAAGACTCCGTGGTAGCGGGTGTATGCTCTGGCCTGGCAGCGTACTTTGGCATGCATGACCCTGTATGGATGCGTTTGATCTTTGTATTGCTTGGATTTGCTTCCTTTGGTTTCTGGGCGCCTGCTTATGTGTTGATGTGGATTTTGGTTCCACCCGCAAAAACAGCAGTAGATCGACTGGCTATGCGCGGCCAACCAGCCAATATGGACAACATTGCCCGCGAGGTAGAGGAAGGATTCGACCGGCTTGGCAAAAAGGTAAACGAGATGGGCTCGCAAGCAAAAAAAAATTCTTCTAACGCCCAGCAGGTCATGAGCACTGGTGTAACAGTCATTGGCCAGATCTTTGGATTTTTCCTGAGGTTTATTGCCAAATTTGCTGCACTGATTGCCATTTTGATTGGTATTGCCATCGTACTCGGATTAGGGGCTGGCTGGATCGGCAGCATTATGGCTCTCGTGATAGGGGCGCCTTTTGTAGAATACTTTAGTCCGTTTTCTTCCGGCTGGACCTGGTTTGGTATTGTGAACGTGTTTTTCCTGTTGGCAATCCCGGCGATCGGTTTAATTCTGTTTTTCTCCCGTTTACTGTTTAAAACCCGCACTCCGGGTTGGGTAACCGGCACGCTGACCGGATTGTTTATACTGAGCGTCATTGCAGCCTTCTCCATGCTTCCATTTGGCATCAAGGAGTATACGCAAAACGGATCTGTGTCTAAAAACATTGACTTGAGCAGTATGCGCACAGACACCTTGCGTGTTGAAGCCATTGATGATCTGTTGGGAAGAAGGTACCACAATGCAAACGACTTTGATTTTGACGACGATGGTCTGCGGTTATCTGAGGAGGGATTGCAAATGCGGTGCCCGCTGGAAATTCGCGTATTCCCAAGCCAGGATGAACAGTACCATGTTACCCAGATCATTAAATCACAGGGTTCCAGCAACCTGAATGCTCAGGAAAATGCGGATCGGGTTTCGTATGCAGCTGAATTTAACGGATCAGCGCTGAGGGTTCCTACATCATATAAGGTAGCCAAAGGAGAAAAATGGCGTGGACAACGCGTTCGAATCAATATTGAAGTACCCAGAGGAAAATTCATCACGTTTGATGATAAAATCCATGAATACGCCGGCGCTGACCTTGATGAGTACGATGATGAGAACGATAACAACTACATCTCCCGTCGCCCGGGAAAAATGTTCCGCATGGGAACACGCGGGCTGGTGTGTGCAAACTGTCCAAATATGGGCGATAAAGGATATCGTTCAGACAGAAACTATGAAAACTTCATTCTGGAGGGAGATTTTGAAACAGAAATCCGCAAGGGTGATGATTTCCGTGTAGAAATTGAGGGTCCGGCTGAGGAAAAAGAAAAGATTCAGAAGATTCAGACCGGCGAAAAAATAACCTTTACCACAGAAGGCAAAAGCACCAACAGGCGGGTGAAAATCCTCATCCAAACCCCAACGTTCACATCCTTGAATACCAACAGTGGCAATATCACGATTCGCGGATTCGATGAAGGGCATGCCAGTATAACCGCATCCGGGAATGCAAAAATTAAGGGTTATCTGGATGTTTCCAATGGTTTCGCCCTGGCACTTTCTGGCAAGGCAACGCTGGATCTCACCGGACGGGGAAATGATTTGGAAGTCAGCCTGAGTGATGATGCGGTGCTTGAAGCGGCCAACTGGACGGCTGATCGCGTGGAAGTATCTGCTTCTGACAATGCCAGGGGAAGGCTTTTTGCCAAAGATGATGCCCTGGTGATCTCTACCGGTCAGAGCTCCGTTCGGGTGGATGGCGGTGCGAATGTGCG
>JBIKUE010000229.1:0-3630 GCA_044347755.1 Saprospiraceae bacterium | reverse complement strand
GGCGTTTTCACCAAGCATACTGCGGAGTTAGTGCATTGGCAAAACAACCCGATGGAATTGCACTTGGTGAAAACACCAAACTCGGCGGGAAACTAAGCCCTAACCCAGTTGACCATGAGCTTGTTACCATAGAGACGAATTAAGATGCCCAGTTAGTCGTCCAGGTTTTCTCTATGAGCGGTATCCTTGTTGGCGAGGCAAATTTGCAAGGCCAAACATCGCTTCTTAACCTGTCTGGTCTGCCAAGCGGAACTTATTCCGTTCACATTGCGGCTGGCCATGAAGTAGTTGTTGCAAAAATCACGAAATCCTGATGGGTTGAATTATGGGACGTACGCTGACACCCTACCTCAACAGCGTTATTTGGCCGTGTATCTTCTGGACTGCACCCGTACAGTCCTCATAGTAGAGTACCCACACATAAATGTCGGAAGGAGCTGCGCTGTCTTTGATGTTGCCGTCCCATTGTGCATTTGGGCCAGTGCTTGTGTGCAATTTTTCGCCCCATCGGCTGTAGATTTCCAGGGAAATGGCGGCAAAGTCGCTTCCCTTGTGGGTTACGGGGCGGAAAAGGTCGTTTTTGCCATCGCCATTGGGCGTGAATGCGTTAGGCATGTTTAATGGGGCGTCTTTTAGGCTCAGCGTATAGGTGGCGATGGTGTCGCAGTCGTCGTTTTGGCCAGCCAGAAACAATTGGAGCGTGTCTGGAGCGGAGTAAGTTTGGCCGGCGAGTACGACGGTTTCATCGGGACAGAGCGACAAGGCGACATTGATATACGTTGCGGTCGCTGAATCGGTGGCTTCCACGAGTTTGGAATTGGGTACTAAAGAGCCAGAGTCACCCGGCTTGGCGCCATTTGTCAGGTTTTGATTAGCTATCCCGTTATTGCCTCCTGAAAGTGACGAGATAAAACCCAAGGTTGGTTGAGAAATAAGCATTTTTCCGCCGCCACCACCGCCTCCCGGGCCAATAATTTGCGAGTTTACATAAAAGAGGCAGTCTCCGCCATCGCCGCCCCTTGCTTCGGCCACGATACCACTGACGGAATTGGCCTTGATAAAGATGGTGCCGCCAGCCCCTCCACCTCCCTGGCCATCGTTTCGCTCTGTACCTGCAGAAACAACGGTTGAACCGTTGGCCAGTATTTTTTTTGCGTTTCCGATCACTTCATTGGCATTCAAAATGATGATCCCTCCTCCATCCCCCCCTGATTCGCCGTGCAAATCATTCACATGGCCTGCGCCACCGCCGCCACCCATGATGAGCCGTTCCGCATCGTTGGGGAAAATTTTCAGGCCACCGATGCCGTTCGTGTTCATTGCGGGCGTGTTTGGAACATTGTAGTATTCTAAGCCTCCTGCCCCGCCCGCGCCACCGTTCCCGCCGCCGCCGCCGCCGCCGTTATGTGAGTTGCCCCCACCTCCTCCATTGGCAACCTTGCCTCGCCCATGTGAGAAGTTGGTATCCACAACTGCTATGCCCTCACCCTTTTTTCCCGAAAGGATTGGGTTGGGGGGGTAATAGTAGTCAGTTTGGCCATATGGCGCAGCGTTGGCATCCATGGCGACTCCGCCCCGGAATCCCTTTCCACTTACAGTAATCTCGCTCAAAAGAGTGATCTTGCCCGTTGATTCAATGGCCAGCACGCCGCCTGTTTTGCCGTCCCAGGGTTTACAGCTCAAAGGTGAGGTCACCGTGACATCGCTGTACTCGGGCACCTGCACAAGCTGCAATTGACCCTTTGTGTCGTATGGGTTGACAGTGGCAAATACCAAGGAGATGTCATTGCCATCAATGGAGGCTATCCGGTTAAGTTCATACAGGCCGGATTTTGGGTTTCCAGTAAT
Source organism: Saprospiraceae bacterium (assembly GCA_044347755.1). Classification (GTDB taxonomy): domain Bacteria; phylum Bacteroidota; class Bacteroidia; order Chitinophagales; family Saprospiraceae; genus M3007. Next base: position 1,782 of record JBIKUE010000229.1, on the reverse strand, counting down.
GTTTCCAAATGTTACATTGTTGCTCAGGTCAATGCTGGCTCCTTGCATCTGGATAATGAGCACCCGGTCGCCGGGCAAAAAGTCTTGCGTTGATTCAACCGTCAGTATGTGGCTCGCGCACCCGTTAATGTCGGTGATAGGGGTGTATCTGTTCACGACTCCTCCTATGTTTTGGGCTGACAGGCAGTAAGAGATACATGCTAACAGGAGGAGCGATAGCGGTTTGATATGTTGAACACCCATAATGTTAAATAATGAAGTAGTGATGTGTACGTATCGCCCCTTTTGCTCTCTTTTGGGTCAATATCGGCCACGAATTTAGGGTCTTTGAGTTCGGCGTCGGCGGTTCAATATTGTTTTTTTGCAAAAACGTCATCTTTGTTGCAACCTTGCTGGCCCCGGGGATCCTGCTCCTGTGTTGAAAAACCTCCCAGCCGGCAATGCCCATGTGCCACCATGCAGACGCGGCTGAAATGGAGCGTCTCGCTTAGCGTGTGTTGAGGTTGCGCCGGCCTAATTCAGGATGCTCACGTCCCTTGCGAAGGCCCCTACGGCAAAAAATCACTTGATTAGCCCCCTCAAATCGGCCCTGCCAAATCCCCCCCCCCTACAACCCCAACCCCGGCAATCCCTTCACCACCTTCACCGTCTCCACACTCAACCGGATCACCGACAACAACACATCCAAAATATACCGCGGATTGCCCACTTCCTCCGCCCAGTCGTTGGGGTCGTTTTTGATGCCGCTGCCTTTGTGGTGCGTGACGGCGTAGCGCTCCATGCCCCGAATGGCTGATTTGCCGTTGATTTGGTATTTATAAACTTCATTCCGTTCAAATTAGGACACCATGGGGGCGGAAATGAAGTGATTGTTCGGGTAAATGAATTGCTGCCCTGGTTTTCAGTTTTTTAAAAAGTGAAAAATTTTACTTTTAAATAAAACTTTTAATTAAAAAAGCCGTTATATTTGCCGGAATTTAAGTTTAAAGTGAAATTTAAAATCCAAAAGTTAGAGCGGCTTTGTGGTAAACGCGCTACAGTTTATTCCGTAATCCTGGAGGATGATGAGCAAACGCTCTTCGAGCGGTTCTATATTGAGAATAAGGCTGAATACTCACAAGAGGTGGTAGACATAACACGTCAAATTCTGACAATGGCCAATAAAGTTGGGGTTCAGGAACAGTTTTTCACAAGACCTGAAGGTAAGCTTGGCCAGGATGTTTGGGACTTGCGCGATTACCCTAAAAAACGGCTTCGATTATATTGCATAAAATTGTCTGGTGTCGCAATTATACTCGGAGGAGGAGGCCCCAAACCCAAAGGCATTGCAGCTTTTCAAGAAGTCCCTAAACTCAAAAATGAAAACTATTTAATACGGATGGTATCTGATGCAGTGACTCAGAGAATACGCGATAAGGAAATTAGATGGAATGGGGATGAGATCGTTGGCAACTTGCTATTCGAGGATGATACCACTGATGAAGAAGACGAATAAATCCCATTTAATCCATTTCTCGAGCTACACAAATTGATTCCAGTCATGAAACAGCAAAAATACGATGCCAAAACCTATGAAAGTTCGGTTTTGGACGAACTTCTTTCCCTTATAACTCCAGAGGAACTTGCCCGTACTGAAAGCAGAATGATGTTGGCTGCCAAAATTGCCGACGCAATGGCAGCCAGGAAAATAAGCAAAAAACAGTTTGCAGAATTGGTAGGCCAAAGCCCATCCGTAATCACCAAATGGTTGAGCGGAGGGCATAATTTTACCGTTGATACGCT
>JBIKUE010000028.1:0-44552 GCA_044347755.1 Saprospiraceae bacterium | reverse complement strand
CTCTGGTCAGCCCTACTAAATCCTGAAAAAGTTCAGGATATATAATATCGGGGGGATTAGCTCAGCTGGCTAGAGCACCTGCCTTGCACGCAGGGGGTCCTGGGTTCGAATCCCTGATCCTCCACTAAAAAGCGGTTATGACTTTGGGTCGTAACCGCTTTTTTATTGCCCGTCAAAGCCCTTTGATGGAGCATCTGAACCATCAGGCGTTTTTACCTCCCATCCCGGTTTTTACTACCATTGATCGAATATTAACCGAATTGCTTCTATTTATTCAAACAAGCCCGCCCACCACTCTTACTTTTGACCACATTCCCCACATTAACCACATTAACCACATTAACCACATTCCCTCACCGTGCCCTTTTCAGAAATTCTCAGCCAGGCATTAAGGAATATCAAGGCGAACATGCTTCGCTCGGTACTTACCTTGCTCATCATTGCTTTTGGCATTATGGCATTGGTAGGTATTCTGACCGGGATTGATGCCATTGCCTTTTCTCTGAGCGATAATCTCTCCAACCTGGGCGCCAATTCCTTCAGCATTGAACGTAAATGGGGCGAAGTGCGCAGTAACCGCCGAGGAAGGCAGCAAAAAACATCGCCGGTAGTTACCTACAAGCAATCCATGGAATTCAAGGAGCGTTTCGTTTATCCGGCCAAAGTAGCTGTGGGTTGCTATGGTACGGGTAGCGCTACGGTAAAGTTTGGAGATATAAAAACCAATCCCAACGTGACCTTCAACGGCGCTGATGAAAATTTCATGGATGTGAAAGGGGTGGAAATTGCCCTGGGGCGGAATTTCTCCAAAATAGAAGTGGAAAGTGGTGCATCCGTGGCCGTGATTGGTTCGGATATCGTCAAAACCTTGTTTGACGGCAAAAATGAAAAAGCCCTGGACCAGATCATCTCGGTCAATGCCCATAGATACCGTGTGGTTGGCATTATGGCCGAAAAAGGCTCCTCCATGAACGAATCCAGTGATCGTAAAGTGTATGCCCCGCTGGTAAATGTCAAAGCCTTGTTCATGAGCGATGATCGGGATTATTTTCTCATGGTAGCCGTACCCGATGCAAATAATATGGAGGCGGCTCAATCAGAGGCTACCGGCCTTTTCCGCCAGATCCGGGGCCTGAGTCCCGGTGAGGAAGATGATTTTGAGATATTCGCCAGCGATAGCATTGTAGCCATCCTCAAGGAAAACACCGTTACGTTGCGGTTGGCTACCGTAGCCATAGGATTGATGACCCTCCTGGGTGCGGCCATTGGCCTGATGAACATCATGCTGGTGAGTGTAACCGAACGTACGCGCGAAATTGGTATTTCCAAGGCGCTGGGCGCTACCCGCCGGAGTGTAATGCTTCAATTCCTTACTGAAGCAATAATCATTTGCCAGTTCGGGGGTATTGTGGGTATTATCCTGGGTATTCTGATGGGCAATATCATGACGCTCATTCTGGGTGGCAGCTTTCTCATTCCCTGGTTATGGATGTTTCTGGGTTTCAGCCTTTGCATGATCGTAGGCATTGTGTCAGGCTTTTATCCGGCCATGAAAGCATCCAGACTGGATCCGATTGAGTCGCTGAGGTATGAGTAAGAACTTTGGGCCGAAGTCTGGTTGGCGGAAGGTTATCTGTCCCTTATAAACTGGTTAAACACTGCTTTAGCTTCGGCACTATTAAACAGTGAATTGTGCCCCAATCCCGGCAACTCCAGAAATTGTACATTCAGGCAATTGGGGCAATCCAAAATATCCTGCTTGAATACCGGCCAGGAATACATTTGAATGGGCGAGTCGTCCAATCCCTGAACGAAAAGAATATCTGATTGAAACCCTTTGGTGAAATTCAGCAAGGACCGCTGGAAATAGGCATCAGGATTGGCTACCGTAGTGCCATAGGTGTTTTTCAACAGGGTACAGGTAATTCCGGATGGAATCTGGCCTGTTTCTTCTAATTGACATCTGTACACGAGGTTGAGCGGCCCGGGAGCATTCGCAATGACGCCATTGGTTGGATGCATGGTATTTAGTCGCGTTACCAAATATCCTCCTTGCGAATGGCCGGCCAAAAAGATTTTACCTACCGTAATACCCAGTTCCTGACTTGCCTTGTTTTTTACCCACAACAAGGCTGCTTCACTATGCAGGATATTGTCGCCCATCAACAGGTTTTCTTCCGGATAGGCCACGCTGACAATCATCATATCCTTGCTTTCGAGAATCTCTTTGAACCCGTCCAAGGTGTTGTTGGCCGCTTCCAGGATTTTATTATCGAACATGACGGTACCGTGGAAGGTCAATAGAACATCCACCTCGTTCAGCGCCGGCTTGTCAATCACGACATCAACGTTCACCTGGTTGTAGGTGATGGTTTTGGTGATCCGATAAGCCGTCGGAGCAGGTGCTGGCTCTTCCTGCTCGCGGCAGGCAAGAAAAAACACCGAAAGAAGTAATAGAATTCTAATCATAATGACCTGTTTGACGCCAAAGGGGACAAGCGGTTTAAACGGCGCCCAATGTTATACTGTTCAATAGGCTTCTCCGACTTACATGCACTCCGTTTCAATATTGCCCGCTTGAATGGAGGTTTTGCAAACCAGAAAGTTGCCATATCCTTCAAAGAGAACAGGGGCGCCCTGGGCACTGACCTGGTAGTACATGCGGTAGTATTGACCGGTTTGAAACAACGTCGGATCAACGAACAGGGCAATACTATTTCCCGTACCCACTTTGATAGCCACTGTTTTGATCACGTTCAGCTCTTCATCTACAATGGCCAATTTGAGTTTAACAGGTTCGGAATTGAAATCCTTTCCCACATGCACCATCATGGCTCCACCCAGGGTCACCGGGCATGGGTAAATTCCAACCATATTTACGGTGTTTGGTGAAGTGCCTGCAAGACTTACCGTGTCACTAAAATTCAGATAGCCTTTTTCCGTTGCATTGAGGGGTATGTTTGACCAGTCGTTGGAGGTGGTACAGTCGCCGTAAATGCCCAGTGTTTGGCCATTTTCGTCAAATAGTTGGATGCAGGAGAAATCTTCTGTCTGTGGCGGCTGGTCCTTTTTGCGGTCGCAGGCAGTAAAGAGGAGTAATCCAAGGAGCGTGAGTGTGTAGTAGGTATGCATTGTGTGTTATTGTTTGATGTTTTTCCCGCGGAGTGTTTTTCCCGCAGATTTGCGCAGAGGGCGTTCGGCCTGATGGCTCACGTGACAATGCTGCCGCAGGCAGCATGAAAAATCCGCGTCATCCGCGTCATCCGCGTTCCTATTCTCATCCGCGTTCCAACCCGCGTTCACCGGCCCATGGCGGCTTTCATGCGCGCAAGCAATCCTGCTGCACGTTGATTCTGCGGCATGATGCTGACCGACTTTTCGGCATCTGCCAGGCCACCGGCTTGATTGCCGTTGTTAAATCGTGAAACGGCCCGCTCCAGGTATGCGTCAGAGTAACGTTGTTTTTCCTCGGGTGTGCGGAGGGGTTGTTTTTCCTGGAGCGCAATGACTTCATTGAGTACTTTTTCAGCCTCTGCATAACGCCTCATGTTATTGTAGGCAGTGCCTTTCATTTGTTTGAATTGCAAAGCCTTGTGCGGCGCCAGGGCAATGGCAGTATCCAGATCCGCAAGGGTACGCTCCGGGTTCACCAATAAGGCAGTAAAGGCCCGGTTGAAATACGTATCCGCATTGCCTGGATTGAGCGCAATGGATTGGTCATAGAGCGAAAACGCCCGATCGCGAAGGCTGCGCTGGGAGCTGGAATCTTTAGCGGAGCCAGCCTTAATGGCAATGCAATTAGCCAAAGCACTGTATACGTTGGGCCGGGTGCATCCGTCAGCAATGGCACGTTCCAGCATTTGTTCGGCTTCAGGCACCCGATTTTCTTTACCGTACCAGTTGGCCAGCGATTCCATGGCCTGATCTTCCAGCGGGTAATATTTTAGCACTTGCTGCCAAAGGGTTTCGGAATTTTTCCAGGTAGCTGTCTGGGTTCTGCTCAGCCAAAGGCACCAGGCGGCAAACAGCGCCAACATACCCCACCAGGCATTGCGCAGCCCTGGTTTGTTTTGCAGTACATATACCTCAACCGCATAAGTGAGCATAAAAAACAAACCAGCTGATGGCAGGTAAAAATAGCGGTCAGCCATGATTACCACACCAACGGAAATAAACTGAAGGACCAGCAACACGGTAGCCAATATCCATCCAAACCCAAAAGCAAATACCCGTGTTTTGCGCATGCTCCAAATAGCCAGTCCAATGGTAGCCAGGAAGAAAATGGCCCCACCAATGAATTCCGGACCTTTCAGTCCTGCCTCGGTGGGATACGGGTAAAAAGTACATAATCGCAGCGGAAACAGCGTTTTGACGAAATACATCATGTAGCCATAGCCGGCAAACAAGATCTTTTTATCGAACCCGAAAACGGAAGAAAGCGCCTTGGTTTTATCCCCGGCAAGGGTGAGCAATCCGTAAAAATCACCACCTTTTTGTACGTTCAAAGCAATCAAACCAAACAGCAGCGACAAAGCGAACATGGGCAGTTTTTCCACGATCCAGGAGGCGTCGAATTTCCGGCCCTTCCAATAGTCCAACAGCATGCAAACCAAGGGAAATACCACGGCCACGCCTTTGGAAAGACAGGAAAGCAGCATCCAAACAAGCGCCAGCCATAACTTGCTTTTAAGCTGGGTATTCAGGTATTGCCAGTAGGAAATGAGGCCCGCCAGGAAGAAAAACACATACAAAACATCTTTGCGCTCGGATACCCATACCACCGATTCGGCACGTAAGGGGTGGATGGCAAAGAGCAGGGCGGTGAAAATGGCTACAGACCGGTATTTACGATCGGTGAGCAGCCAAACCAGCCAACACAGCAGGGACGCGCTCCCCCAGTGCAGGAGCACATTGACAACGATGAAGGATTTGGCGCCAGTGCCAAACATGGCTGAGTTCAGCCACAACGACCACATGGTGAGCGGGTGGTAATTGAGTGATACGATCTGGGTGGCGAAAGCCTTGAAATTGGCGCCGGTGGCGTTCAATACCATGGGGTTTTCGTATACGTACACATGGTCGTCCCACGACACAAAATCATGCGCAAAAGCGCCACCAAATGCCGCCAGAATAGCTGCTAAAAGGCCGCCCGCAGTGAGCAGGAACCAGTTTTGCAAATGCCAGGGTTGAGCAGAAACGGTGGCAGTTTTGGCGGGTTTAGGGCTGGAGCCGGATGGCGCTTGTTTTTTCTTCGACATGGTTGTTCACAGCGGATTGGGTCGCAAAATCCGGGACCAAGATAGCGAAGAGCAGGAAAATTGACTGGATTCAGGTTTTTTCCCCAAGTTTTTCATCTGTAAAATGTTCGCGACGTTTGGGTTTTGCGAACTTCTCTGCGTTGTATTCCCGGGAGTTGCCCTTGGGAATGGAAAGAGAATCCCACTTTTCCGCGGCCATTTTTCCGATAAAAACAATTTGCCCCACATGGTAGGGATAATGTGCCAGTTGCCGGTTGATGGCTTCCATCACGGTATGCCCCTGATTGCGGATGTAGATGATGGTGTCCAAATCCTCCTCGTTGAGTGCACGCAAGGCATTCAGACAGGTTGACCAGCCCTCATGCCATTTTTCCAGCAACTTCGTACGGGTTGTGAGGTCGTTTTCAAACTCAAGGTCCCGGTTGCGCCATTCCTTTTCTCCATCGGTGGTGAGAAAATCCGTCCAGCGACTCATCATGTTGCCCCATAAGTGTTTCACAATGGTGGCCATGCTGTTACTGTCTTCGTTGTATTGCCAAAACAACTTTTCGTCGGGAGTCTGGGTAAAGGTTTTTTCCCCCAGGCTTTTGTAGTACTCCAGTTGTTTGATGGCACTTTGCAGATAGTTTGTTTTCATAACGTGTTTTTTAAGTGTTTGACCCGTTCTTCAAAACTCATTTCTGCAGGCAAAGGGTCAGAAACAGCTTCGAATAATTGCAAAAATGCTTCAGAATGTGTGTGCCCACGCATGGTTTGCAGGTTGTAATGAGCAAGTCGGGTCCACATTACGGCTTTCAAGATGGTTTTATCGCGGTTCCACATCAGGGCTTCAATCTGAATGATGCGGTCTGAAAAAGAAAGCATGCGCGATTGAATGCACACTTCCTCCATCAGCATGGCCGGAGCCAGGTAAGCTATTTGGTGCTGTGCAATGACCCAGGCGAGACCGGTTTCCCGGGCAATTTTGTGGGAATCAAACTGGTAAGCCTCGAGGATCTGATCTTCCCGTGCATTGATGATGTAATCCAGGTAGCGGGCATTGTTCAGATGGTTGAAAGGATCGCAATCCGGGAAGCGTATTTTGGCAGTACTTTCGAGGAGTTTGGGAAGTGGTAGATTGGACATGGGAAGTTGTTTATGTTGTTGATGGGATAATAGGGTTTATGGAGTTTATGAGATTTATAAAATATACCGATCGGTATATTTTTAAATAAAAAATTTTAAGTTTTTAAGTCCAGGATGATTTGGTGGAGGTAATCCATGGAAATGTGCAATGGTGCGTTTTGACCGGTGACTTTGGCTTGCATGACGGCGCCTTCTATGAGCGACATCAGGATGATGGCAAAAGTACCTGGGTTGGTATCGGGCTTGATTTCTTTATTTTCTATGCCTTTTAAAATGAGGCGTTCCACCGATTCTTTCCAAAAATGGATAGCATTGGCTGCTTTTTCTTTCAATAACGGATGGGTATCATCCGCTTCGGTGGAGGTATTCAGTACTGGGCAGCCGGCTTTAAGGAAGGGCAGGCTGAGAAAATTTCGGTAGGTATCCGGGTAAACGAGCAGTTTTTCCAAAATGGTTTCCCGGGTAGACATTTCATTTTTGAGGTAATGCACTACATGGCCGAAATTGAAATCAAAGGCTGCCAGCGCAACCTCGTCCTTGTTTTCAAAATTGCCATAAATGCTTCCTTTGGAGAGTCCGGTGGCCTCGGTGAGATCGTTGATAGATGTGCCTGCATAACCCTTGGCGTTGAACACCGGAGCGGTTCTTTCTACAATGTATTGCCGGGTACGTTCTGCTTTAGATAACATAGTTGGAGCAAAGATAGGACAATAAAAATACCGATCGGTATTTTTTAATTTTATTTTTAAACAACTTTACGAAAGACGTCCAATGTCCCAACGTCCAGTAGTCTGTTCCTTTTGTACCTTTACCCCATGCCCGGACTTTACCTCCATATCCCTTTTTGCAAACAAGCCTGTTATTATTGCAATTTTCATTTTTCCACCTCATTGCGTCAGAAAGGGAAAATGGTAGAGGCCATTCAAAAGGAGTTGGAACTGCAGCAGGGTTTTCTAAATGGTGTTGAGTTGGGGTCTGTTTACTTCGGGGGAGGTACGCCATCCTTGTTGGAAACGGAAGAATTGGTTCAGCTGTTTGAACAAATCTACCGGATTTACGGCGTGTCTTCAGATGCAGAAATCACCCTCGAAGCCAACCCGGATGATCTCACTAAAGAGAAATTGCAAGCGCTCAGGCAGTACACGCCTGTGAATCGGTTAAGTATTGGTATTCAATCTTTTGCTGAAGCAGATTTGCGATGGATGAACCGGGCGCACACTGCGGGGCATGCGCGTGCCTGCCTGGATGATGCTCTGGCCGCCGGATTTCAGGATCTGACCATTGACTTGATTTATGGCTCACCCACAACGCCAAATGACCAATGGGCCGAAAACCTGCGCATCGCTTTTGAGTACGGTATTCCACACCTTTCCTGTTATTGTCTCACGGTAGAAGAAGGCACCGCTTTGGGGACTTTTGTACGCAAAGGGCAACAACCTCCGGTAGATGAAGAACGCGCTGCGGAACAGTTTTCCATGCTTACAGAAGCAGCCGCTGTCCGGGGCTATGAGCATTACGAAATTTCCAATTTTGCACTGCCCGGAAGGTATGCCCGGCACAACACCAATTATTGGCGCAACGAACCTTATTTGGGCGTTGGGCCATCTGCCCATTCTTATAACGGTATGGCCCGGCAATGGAATGTTGCCAATAACGCGCTGTATATCAAGGCTCTGGAAGAAAACAGGATTCCATTTGAACAGGAAATACTTACCCCGGAACAACGATACAACGAATACGTCATGACCTCCCTGCGCACGATGTGGGGCGCCCATCTGGAACGGGTAAAAACCATGGGGTTTGAAGCGCATTTCCTGCAAATGGCGCAACCATATCTGAACGCCGGCGATTTGTGGCAGGATGGTCAGTTTTTTAAACTAACCGCCTCAGGAAAACTGCTGGCCGATCGGATAGCCATGGAGTTGTTTGTAGAAGGGAAGACGGTCTCATGACTACATAAATGCACCAAAAAGCAACAATATGTCTTCAAGCCTGTTGTTCCTCTTCATTCCGCCTTCAATCCTTATCTTTGCCCCATCATGAGGATATTACTTGTAGAAGATGAAGCCCATATCCGCGACGCGGTTAAGCTCAATCTGGAGCTTGACGGGTATGAAGTTGTAGCAACAGGCAATGGCCGTAAGGCCCTGGATCTATTTGCCGGGCAGCATTTTGATTTGTTGTTGCTGGATGTCATGTTGCCAGAGGTAGACGGTTTTGACATCACGGAAAAGGTTCGTCTTACCAATACGGAGGTTCCCATTCTATTGCTCACAGCAAAAGATATGAGCCAGGATCGTGTATTAGGGCTGAAAAAAGGAGCTGATGATTACCTCACCAAGCCGTTTAACCTGGAAGAGTTGTTGCTTCGGGTGAGCAAATTATTGCGCAGGAGTCAGCGACAAAAAGGCGAGGTTCCAACGTTGTTTGAGTTTGGCGGAAACAAGATTAATTTTGAAACCTTTGAAGCCACCACCTTCCGGGGAGAGGAGCTCACACTGACCAAAAAAGAATCCATGCTGCTCAAATTGCTGGTAGAACGCAAAGATGAAGTAGTGAGCCGGAACCAGATCCTGCAGGCCGTCTGGGGCTATGATGTCTTCCCCAGCACCAGAACCATTGATAACTTCATTCTTTCTTTCCGGAAATACTTCGAACAAGACGCCAAAACACCACGATTCTTCCACTCCATCCGTGGAGTAGGATACAAGTTTACTAATTGAATGTGGTTAATGTGGTTAATGTGATAAATGTGGGGCGTTGTTCTATGAATAGCTCGTTATTTCCCCCATATTAACCATATTCCCCACATTCCCCACATTCCCCACATTAACCACATTAACCACATTCCCCTCATTAACCCATGTGGCTCATCAAACAAATCCTGATTCTGCTGGTAAAACTTTACCGCGTTACTTTGTCGCCCTTGTTGGGGCCCAATAAGTGCAGGTATAAGCCAAGTTGTTCAGAGTACGCTATAGAGGCATTGCAGGAATGGGGTCCATTTACTGGCACCTATATGACCTTTAAACGTATCTTGCGTTGTCATCCCTGGAGTACCCATCCTATGCATGACCCTGTTCCTAAAAAAGAAGAAGCCTGAATCATCATCCATTATACCACATCTTTCACCATGAAATTCTCCCGCATTTTCCCTCCAGCGCTGCTTTTCATTTTTGCCGTTGCTGTTTTGGCGCCTGCCTGCAGCCAGAAAGTCGGTTGCCCGAAGGCTACCCACGCCAGTGATGTATTTGCCAAGGACGCCAAGAAAAAAAGCAAGAAAAACTGATCCTCATGCGTCGTTATTGGTTTTTCATGTTTTTGCTGTTGATGAGTGTATCACTCACAGCGCCCTCCTGCAGTAAAAAAAGTGGCTGTCCGGCCGAGGCCAGTTTGAAGGGGCCTAAAAAATCGAAAAAAAGCAAACGTCAGGAAGGCTTAATGCCTAAAAAGACTAAGAAGAAAGTAGGGGGCTAAACCAGAATTTTGCCCGAACTTTGCCGGATATGTATTCCATATTCAAACCACTACTATTTGCGCTCTCTGCGGAAAAAGCGCACCGACTTACATTTCAGGTACTGGACCTAGCTGCTTCGTTCCCACTTACCAGGTGGTGGATGCGATCCATGTTTTGTATTACCGATAAAAAGCTGGAAAAGCAGGTTATGGGCCTTACCTTTCCTAACGCGGTGGGCCTTGCGGCAGGTTTTGACAAAGATGGCAAACATCTGGCCGGATTGTCATGTCTGGGATTTGGATTCATAGAAGTGGGTACGGTAACTCCTTTGGCCCAGGAAGGCAATCCACAGCCTCGATTGTTTCGTTTGCCGAAAGATGAAGCGTTGATTAATCGGATGGGTTTTAACAATGAAGGACTGAATGCCCTGGTTGAACAGCTACGGCAATGGCGAAAAAAAACGCCATCAGGTGGGCCAATCATTGGCGGCAACATCGGCAAAAACAAGGTTACACCCAATGAAGCTGCCGTAAATGATTATGTGTATTGTTTCGATAAGCTGTTTCCCTGGGTGGATTATTTTGTGGTGAATGTGAGCTCGCCCAATACACCCGGGTTGCGGGAATTGCAGGAAAAAGAGCCGCTGACCCGTTTGTTGAATGAACTGCAAAACCGGAACAAGGCGCAGGCTGCTCCCAAACCCATTTTGCTCAAAATTGCTCCGGATCTGACAGACAGTCAACTGGATGATATCACCGACATTGTTCGGGAAACGGGGCTTGCCGGGGTGATAGCTACCAATACCACGATTTCCAGAAAAGGCCTGAATACTGCAGAAGAAGAAGTAACGGCTATGGGGGCAGGCGGCCTGAGTGGCGCTCCGGTGCGTATACGTGCCACGGAGGTGATCAGGTATTTACGCCGCAAGCTGGGAAAAGAAACCGTCATCATCGGAGTAGGCGGAATTGACTCTGCCGAATCCGCCCGTGAAAAAATAAGTGCCGGCGCTGATCTGGTACAGCTATACACAGGTATGATCTACAAGGGGCCGGGATTGGTGAAGGAGGTGGCGGGAGGAGTTTGATGGCTGAAAAGCCATCCAAGCCTCGCTAGAGGCGCAACTATAGTAGACGGGTTAATGTATAAATATTTCATGATTCATGCGGAATAGATAGAGGCTTTTCTACTTTTGGCCATCTTTTCAAAACGAAATTTTGATCTAGCATGAGCAATCTCAACGCCTCCAGGCTGTTTACAGCCTCTTGTTTTGCCCTTGTCACCACGGCCTTTGCTTTCGCCATACGTGCGGGTATTCTCAATGAACTTCGCGACAAACTGGGCCTTGACGGCACCCAGTTGGGCCTTATCAACCAAATGGTATTAGGGATAGGTTTCCCAATAGCTACCATAGTAGGGGGGCTGCTGTACAATAGTTTAGGCCCGAAACGCATGGTATGGATTGCCTTTGCCTGCCATTTATTGGGCATCTTGAGCACCATCTTTGCGAACAGTTTTGAAGTATTGCTGGTTTCGAGCTTTTTTGTCGGCTTCGGCAATGGTTCGGTAGAAGCAGCCTGTAACCCTATGATTGCAGGTATGTATTCCAACAATAAGACCACCATGCTCAACCGGTTCCACGTATGGTTTCCGGGGGGCATATTTCTGGGGTCGCTTATTTCCCAGTTGATCATCAGTACCGGCATGTCCTGGCAGGTTCAGGTTGCCGTAATGCTCGTTCCTACAGTGGTTTATGCCTATCTTTTTTGGGGACAAAAATTCCCGGAGGCAGCAGAGGCTGGTCAGGCAAAACTATCAGACAATATCAAGGGGATGCTCAATCCGCTGTATTTGTTTATGTTGTTGTGCATGGTATTAACCGCTAACACAGAACTAAGCACCCAGCAATGGGTGGGTCCTTTACTGGCTTCTTCTGGCGCTCAACCCATGATCATATTGGCGTTGACCACCGGTTTGATGGCTGTTGGAAGATATTATGCGGGTCCGGTGGTACACCGACTGAACCCAACCGGCGTATTATGGGGTTCTGCTATTATTGCTACATTAGGTATTTATTTGTTGGGCCATAGCACCGGCATGATGACCTATGTAGCGGCCATAATGTTTGCAGTAGGCGTTTGTTATTTCTGGCCTACTATGTTGGGCTTCACAGGCGAGTCTATTCCAAAATCAGGCGCATTGGGTATGTCTGTCATGGGCGGCATGGGCATGTTTGCCACAGGATTATTACAGCCCATCGTAGGTGGCTGGATTGATTCCGGTCGGCGGGCTGCAGAAGCCACCGGACTCACCGGACCGGCTGCAGAATTGGTGGCTGGCCAGGAAACGCTGGGCAAACTGGTTATTCTCCCAGCCATTCTGATTGTAGCCTTTGGCGCCTTGTGGTTTTATATGCGTAAAAAATAACGGTGGACGGTAGACGGGGGCGTTGCTCTTGAAATAAGTTTTGGAGTAAAGGCAAAGAACCTATTCCAATAGCAACGCCCCCGTCTAACGTCCCCCGTCAACCGTCCACCGTCCAATGACAACACTTTATCTCATTCCTTGTCCGATAGCTGAAGGGGCGCTGTATACTGTACCGCCTTATGCGCAGGAATTGGCCCGGAACCTGGATGTGTTCATTGTGGAGCGCGCCAAAACGGCCCGGCATTTTATCAAAAGTCTGGGCCCGGCAAAGACTATTCAGGAGATGGTATTTGTGGAGTTGCCTGAAAATCAACACCCGGAAGAAGCAGAAGCTGCATTCAGGGAAGCTGTTGCGGCGGGCAAGGATATCGGGTTGTTGTCTGAAGCCGGGTGTCCCGGGGTGGCAGACCCCGGAGCGGCTATCGTAGCACTGGCACACCGGGAAGGCGTAAAAGTAGTGCCATTAGTAGGTCCATCCTCGCTGTTACTGGCCTTGATGGCCTCAGGCATGAACGGGCAAAAATTTGCTTTTCAAGGGTATTTGTCTCCCAAAAGGCCTGAATTGGCCAAGGATCTGCGTCGATTGGAAACCCTTTCCCGGCAGCATGATCAAACCCAATTGTTTATTGAAACGCCTTATCGGTCCCAAATGGTGCTGGAGGTGGCACTGGAAACCCTGCAACCCAATACCCTGTTTGGCGTAGCCCAGGATCTCACCGGATTGGGAGAATTCATTTGCAGTTTACCTGTCAAAGACTGGAAAAAAGCGCCTGCCAAAACCCTGGAAAAATTGCCGGGGGTGTTTTTGGTTTATGGAAGATAGACGGTGGACGGCTTACGGTAGACGGTGAAGTTGCCACCGCCTACCGTAAGCCGTCCACAGTCTACCGTAATATCGCAAACTGCGCTCCGAAATTCATACGGAGGGTGGGAATAAACTTGGGAGCATCCGTATAGATTTCGGGGTTTTCGCTCCAAATGATGGAAGGGCGCGCGATCAGTCGGAACCCTTCTGTCCGGAACAGGTTGAATCCGATGCCAAAAGAAAAGTTGGTGGTTTGCTTTTTAAACAACTGGTCCTGCCGGTAGGATTCAAACAGTTGGATGGGCAGTTCGGCACCACTGAAAACCAGTTTGTCTGGTGTTCCCACATCCAGAAAATCCAGACTAAGTCCGGCCTGCAGATATACGCACTGGCAACGGTGCACACGTACTTCAGCTTTTAAGGGTACGGTCCAGTAGGCAGGTTTAAAGGATCTGATATTGGATTTATACAGCGTCACTTTTACCCCGTCTACTTCTTTTTGTATGACCTGGCCGGCATATACGTAATACTCATACGCCGGGAAATATTCGCGCCCGATGCCTGCACCAATGGCGAAGGAGCCAAAAGGTACTTCCATCTGAAAACTTGGAATAAGTCGTGGAATGATGCCTGGTGTTAATTGGCGAACGTCAAAGCTCATTTCTACCCCTCCGATCAGTTTCCCGAAATTATATTGAGCGGATGCTGTAAGACCTATGCACAGGGAAAGGAGCAACGTGATCAGTTTTTTCATAGCGTGCCGTTTGAGTTTCCATCAAAGATAAGGCAGGGCATCGGTTCGCTGCTTCAGTGCATGTTTATTAAATGGTTCAGACTTTCAAAAAATACATGATTGTATCCTATCTGCTTCATTCACCTCAATGCACAAAAAAAAAGAACCACAAAGTCACATAGGACAAAAAGAAAGATGCTTTGTGTCCTATGTGACTTTGTGGTTCCATAAAATTATGGTGTAAAACGAACATGAGCCACCCCAAAATTTGGGATGACTCATGTTAAGAAGTGATCTCGATGGGACTCGAACCCATGACTCCTTGATTAAAAGTCAAGTGCTCTACCGACTGAGCTACGAGATCATTTTTACGCTTTTGAAAAGCGGGTGCAAAGGTATGCCAAATAATTAGAAAAAAACAAGATGCTGCGAAAAAAAAATCCAATTAAAATTTGGGGTTAGTGCCAGTAAGCGACGAATGCCTAAAAAAACTACATCCTTATTCATTTATTTTTCTTTTAATATTTGCTATTTGGTAATTGATTTTCACCTTTGCCGCAGTATTTGCAAACAATTAGGATTTGTAATGCATTCCCCACGGCAACTTGGAACAATTTTTGTTAATCTGAAAGAAGCATTGAATACGGACGGAAAATTCAAATGGTTGTGCCGTGGCTGCAAGCGTAGTTTTTTTTTAACTTTGTTGCGCTGATTAATCTCTCCCCTTTTTCGGTAACCATTAACGGATAGTTAAGTTACTAATCTCAGTTTTTTCGTCCTTCCTTTCGGTGCTTTTCTCGTTAGTTTCTTGGAAAACCACCCATTACATCTTCTCACCTATTGAATTAGGACGAATTTATGTTGCCAATTGCAAGACTCTTCACTACACTGGACAAACTCACGCGTTTGTCCCTCCTCATCGCATCTCTTATTTTCCTTTTTCAACCCGAAGGAAAAGCACAGACCTGCGTATTAAGCGGCACCGTCATTGCCTCTAATAATCCATTTGCAGCCTGTCCTCCAGGTACAGATACCATTATCATCCTGGATACTTTTGTCATGGATGTTAACTATGAACCACTATTTAACGGTGTGCCTTTTGATGGGTTCCTGATACTGGATGGCGGGGTTATGCACTTTTCTTCCAATGCATCCCTAAGACTTGGTTCGTTAGCCACCATTTTGATGTTTAACGGAGGCAGAATCTTCCCCGGTATGACTGGGGATCAAGGCTGCAATGGAACCAAGACCATCTTTTTTGACATATTCAAACTGGCAAGCTGCAACGGAAATGGTGCGCTGCATAGTTTCGCGGATGTTAATGCCGCAGGGTGTTTCAACGCCGGTGGCATTTGTTGTAACGCTGCCATAACCATAGTCGAAAATTCAGGGTTTCCCAATGACAAAACACTTTGTATGCCCGGCGATTCTGTTACGGTATCTGTAACCGGTAGCGGATCGCTCAATTATAATTATTTGTGGATACCCAATATTGGGCCTGAAAACGGACCGTATAAGGTAGCCCAATTTGTCAATACAACCTATTCTGTCAGTATTGAAGGGCTGTTCGATCCGGAAGGGTCAACACCTCCTTACCTGCTCACCTGCTCCGGTTCTGTGCAAGTGAAAATCAACCCAACCATTAATACCAGCACCAGTGTAACGCCGGTACCTTGCGCAAGCGCAGCAGTGGGTGCTGTTGATTTAACGGTAAGTGGGGGTACCGCTCCTTACAAGTACAATTGGTCTAACGGCAAAACAACCCAAGATATCAACGGACTAACAGCAGGCACGTATACCGTAACCATCACCGATGCCAAGGACTGTGATAAAACCGTGTCGGCTACAGTCATTACCCAGGACCTTATTCCTCCAACACTTTCCTGCCCTGCAAATGCTGCTGGTATTGCTCAGCCTGGGCTTTGTACCACCACCATACCAAACATCAATGCAACATTTAGCGATAACTGTCCGGCTGCTGCATTGACCTATGAAATTACAGGGGCCAGCGTAGCCAATGGCGCAGGCCAACTTTCGAATGTTTTCCCATTCCAGTCTGGTTTAAGTACCGTAAAATATCTGGTGAGCGATGGAGCCAATACCGTTTCCTGTACCTTTACTATAACGGTAGCAGATACCCAGGCACCTACAGCCAGTAACCCGGCAACGTTGAACGGCATTCAATGTTTTGACGATCTTCCAGCGCCTGATCCGGCTGTAGTGACCACAGAGGCTGACAATTGCGGTACACCAACTGTTACCTACCTTAATCAAAGTACGATTGGAGGATTGGGCTGTCCAGCCAGTCCGCTCATTCTTACCAGAAGATACCGCGTTACGGATGCTGCCGGAAATAGTATTACAGTACTTCAGCAAATCAATGTTGCCGATAGTACCCCCCCTGTTTTCACATCTGTTCCAGCTAATACTACGGTAAACTGTCAGTCTATCCCTTTACCAGGTAGTGCCACAGCTACAGATAATTGTACCGGGGCAGTAAGCGTGATATATGTGGGTGAAACCCGCACCAATGGTTCCTGTGCGGACACCTACACACTCACCCGTACCTGGAGGGCTACCGATAACTGTGGCAATTCCACCACAGCTACCCAGGTCATTTCCGTACAGGATATAATCAGCCCGGTATTCAGTCTGGTTCCGCCTAATATTACCGTAAACTGCAACGCAATTCCGATTGCCGGAAATGCCACAGCCACGGATAACTGCGATGCAATGGTTGCCATCACCTATCTTGGTGAAGTACGTTCAGATGGCGCTTGCCCGGGCGCTTACACCCTCAACAGAACATGGAGGGCAGAAGACAATTGTGGCAATACCGCAACCGCTCAGCAAATCATTACGGTAATTGACGTAACGGTTCCAACTTTTACGGCCATTCCAGCAAATATAACGGTATCCTGCGAGTCAATCCCTGCAGTAGGAAATGCTACAGCCACGGATAACTGTGATGCCTCTGTAACCGTAAACTATGCAGGTGAAACCCGGACAAACGGCGCCTGCGCTGATTCCTATACACTAACCCGTACCTGGAACGCAACGGACGATTGCGGGAATTCTGCCACAGCAACCCAACTAATCACTGTACAGGATCTGGTTTCTCCAACGATCACCAGTACGCCGGCTAATACTACCGTTTCCTGTGATGCAGTTCCTGCTCCCGGAAATCCTAGTGCAACAGATAATTGTGATTCAGATGTAACTATCACCTATAATGGTGAAACCCGGGTTGGAGGTACTTGTCCCTATACTTATACATTGACCCGCACCTGGACGGCCAGTGATAATTGTGGAAATACCACGACAACCACGCAGGTGCTAAATGTGCAGGATTTGCAAAATCCTACCTTTACCAGTGTTCCAGCGAACGTGACCGTTTCCTGTAATGCCATTCCGGCAGTAGGCAGTGCAACGGCTACCGACAATTGCGACCCAACCGTTATCTTACTCTATATCGGCGAAACACGGGTGGATGGAGCCTGCGAAGACTCTTACACCTTACTGCGCCGCTGGAGGGCCACAGATCGTTGTGGTAATTCCACTACAGCAGAACAGGCAATTACCGTTCAGGATCTGGAGGCTCCGGTATTTACGTCGGTACCGGTGGCCGTAACCGTAACCTGTGAAACCATTCCTGCAACGGGAACTCCTGCCGCAACCGATAATTGTGATGCCGGGGTCTCCATTACATACAACGGTCAGGTGCGCACCAACGGGAACTGTGCCAATAATTATACCCTCACCCGCACCTGGACGGCTACAGATAACTGCGGAAATACTACTACAGCAACTCAATTAATCACCGTACAGGATCTAACGGCCCCGGTGTTCACCTTTGTTCCGGTAAATGTTACCGCTAGTTGTGAAGCTTTACCTGCTGTGGGTACCCCAACGGCTACTGATAATTGCACGGCTGCTGTAACCATTACCTACCTTGGAGAAAATATTCCAGGTTCCGGCGGTGGTGCATGTGCCAGCAATTACCAAATCATCCGTACCTGGCAGGCAACCGACGAATGTGGCAACTCCATAACGGCCTCCCAAACCATTACGGTACAGGATATAACGCCGCCGGTGGTGACCTCCGTACCGGCAAATGTTACCGTAAGTTGTTCTGATATCCCTGCTGTTGACACTCCGACCGCAACTGACAAATGTGATGCTACCCCAACCATTACTTACACCGGGGCAAACCGTATCAATGGCGCCTGTCCAAATAGTTATACCCTGCAACGCAACTGGATCATTACCGATGATTGCGGAAATACCAGCACTGCTATGCAAACCCTTACAGTGGTTGATCAAACGCCACCAGTGTTTACGTTCGTTCCGGCTGCCATTACGGTAAGCTGCGAATCCGTTCCTCCGGTAGGTACGCCAACGGCTACCGACAACTGTGCAGCAGCAGTAACCATTACCTATAATGGTGCAGTACGTACGGATGGCGCTTGTCTGGATGCCTATACCCTTGAGCGTTCCTGGACAGCTGTAGATAGCTGTGGCAACTCCAGCATAGCCACCCAGATCATTACTGTACAGGATGTAACCCCACCAACATTTATTTTTATTCCGGCCAATGTTACGGTAGAGTGCAGCAATGTTCCGCTACCTGATGTTCCAAGGGCAGTAGATAATTGTGATATCGCTGTAGCCATACAGTACCTTGGAGAACAACGCACCGATGGCAACTGTCCATTTAATTACACCTTGACCCGAAGCTGGGTAGCGGTGGATAATTGTGGCAATATTGCAGAAGCTACTCAGGTGATAACTGTTCAGGATGTTACATCGCCGGTATACACCTTTGTTCCGGCGCCTGTAACGGTGAATTGTGATAACATCCCGCCAGTAGGGACACCAACGGCCACCGATAACTGTGACCCGAATGTAGCCATCATTTACCTTAGCGAAGGCCGCACCAACGGCAACTGTTCAGGCAACTATACTTTGTTGCGCACCTGGGTAGCACAGGATGTTTGCAGCAATTTTTCGATTACAACTCAACTCATAACCGTACAGGATATTACCAACCCGGTGGTGACTACTGTTCCGGCAGCGGTCACGGTGAGTTGCGAGTCCATTCCGCCGGTAGGCACGCCAACGGCGACGGATAATTGTGATACAGATCTGACCATTACTTACAACGGCGCTACGCGCACAAATGGGGCTTGCCCAAACAGCTATACCCTGACACGTCTCTGGACGATTACAGATGATTGTGGTAATACCGCCACTGCCACACAAATTATTACAGTGGAAGACCTCACTGCTCCGGTATTCAACTTTGTTCCGGCGCCCATCACGGTTTCCTGTGAGGCGATACCTGCAGTGGAAACACCAATTGCTTCCGATAACTGTGCAAGTAACGTGACCATTACCTACAATGGTGCTGTGCGCACAGATGGCTCTTGCCCGGATTCCTATACCCTGGCCCGTAGATGGACAGCGGTAGATAGTTGTGGTAATTCAAGTGTTGCTACACAAATCATTACTGTGCAGGATATTACGGCGCCTAATTTCACCATGGTGCCTGCGAATGTAACCGTGAATTGTGAGTCTATCCCACCGGTTGAATTCCCAACGGCGGTGGATAACTGCGATCAGTTTGTAACGATTGCGTATTCCGGAGAGGTGAGGTTTAACGGCAGCTGTACCCATACCTATACGTTGAAACGTGAGTGGACCGCAACAGACAACTGCGGAAATACCGCTACAACCACCCAAACGATTTCGGTACAGGATATTACCCCTCCCCAATTCCTGACAGTTCCGGCTAATGTGACGGTGAGTTGTGAATCGGTGCCGGCAGCTGGTACACCTACTGCATCAGACAACTGTGATGCAGATGTAAACATTACCTATTCCGGTGAAGAACGTACCGATGGCAACTGTCCGAATAATTACACCCTAAAAAGAACATGGTTAGCCACTGACGATTGCGGTAACACCAAAACAGCCTTCCAAACCATCAAGGTGGAAGATCTGACCAAGCCGGTATTCACTTTTGTTCCTGCCGACACAACGGTAAACTGTAACGATATTCCGTTCCCGGCCAATCCGCAGGCTACAGATAATTGCACAACAAACCCGGTAATTACCTTTATTGGAGAAACCATCATGAGCAGTATGAGCCCTGATAGCTACACACTGGAGCGCAAATGGACTGCTACCGATGAGTGTAATAATGTAACAACAGCCATTCAACTGCTCGAAGTACAGGATACCGTGGCTCCGGCAATCACCTGCCCGGATAATATTGATGTGGATGCCAATGGAGCCACCTGCGCTGCTTTGGTAGATTTCAACGATCCATTGACAGCCGATAACTGTGCTGCTACCCTGAATGTAACATCAACGGCAACGTCCGGACAATCTTTCGGTATTGGTACTACTGTGGTAACCATGCAGGTTAGTGATCCAACCGGCAACTTTGCTTCCTGTACCTTTACAGTAGTAGTAAGAGATACCACGCTGCCGGTTTTGTTAAACTGTCCGCCTGATCTTACAGTGACTACCGCTCCGACCAGTTGTGAAGCGCAGGTAAACTGGACCGCTCCAACCGTAGCGGATCCTTGTGATCAATATACGATTACACCAACATCTACCATAGCCAATGGTGCGATTCTGCCAACGGGAATTCATCCAATTGTGTACACGGCTGTGGATAGTTCCGGTAACAGTACACAATGCAGTTTTACCGTTACGGTTCGGGAAAATATAGTGCCCGTACTAACGAACTGCCCGACGGATATAACCGTCAATACAGTGATTTGTACGGCAGAAGTGAGCTGGACCCCTCCAGGAGCCTTTGATAACTGTGCGCTGGATACCGTATTTGTCAATATTGAACCAGGGTCTACTTTTCAGGAAACCACTACGCTGGTGCAATATACTGCAGTAGACGAGTGGGGGAATACCGCCACCTGTACGTTCAATGTAACAGTAGTAGACCAGGTGCCGCCGGTATTCAGTGGATGCCCGGATAATATTGAACTCAATGCCGGGGTTTGCTTTGTTCCGGTATCCTGGACGCAGCCTACAGCTACGGATAACTGCGACCCTGATCCGACGGTGTTCTCCATCCCGACGCCAGGAAGTACTTTTCCTGCAGGATTCACGACGGTCAATGTTTTTGTGGTAGATCCAAGTGGAAATCAGGATACCTGTACGTTTGTGGTGCATATCATTGGCCCACCGTTGGGCCTGGTTGATTTGCCAGGCAACCAGTCGTTTATTGGCTGTGACGCCATTGCTACCTGGATTGCGCCGAAGCCAACAGGTGTTTGTGGCCCGTTTGAATTAACGTCCACTTATCCCTCTGGAGATACGTTCCCGATTGGTGTAACTCCCATTACCTATACCCTGACGGATACACTTGGCCAGATCATTACGCATACGTTCACCATCACGGTAACGGAATCCGTGCCGCCTCAATTCGTTTGTCCGGTTTCTCCAATTATCGTGAATATTGCCGGTCAGGCCATCACGGACGTATCCGGATTTATAGCTGCAACGGATACAATCAACACTTGTGATGGTGTTGAAATTGGCTTTGATTTCCCGTTGGCAACAGACAACTGTTTGCCTCCTGTGGTAACTCAGTTTACCGGCCCGCTAAGCAATGAGGTGTTTGACCTGGGCGTGCATACATTATCCTTCCTGGCTACAGATTCTGCCGGAAATACAGCAACCTGCATCATTACCCTGGAAGTGCTTCCGCTATTGCCTTTGAATCCACAGGTAAGCGATGTGATTGCCTGCAAGGGTGATGAGGTAACCTTATCGGCTACTCCGATTAATGATGCCATCTATATCTGGTCGGGACCTGCGGGGCCATATCCGGACAACAACAATATTATCATACCATCGCTGGAAGAATCTCTGACGGGTTATTATAGCGTGTATGCCAATGTTCGTGGTTGTCTTACCCCGCTGGATTCAGCGCTGGTACGCATTGGTAGATTGCCTGATGCGGTGGATGATCTGGACTATCAGATCGGCACGAATGAAACATTGACAGATTTCAATATCCTGTTGAATGATATTTATGAATCAGACGACTATACCCTTACAGTGGTTAGTCCGCTTCAGGGATTGATTGAACATGGAAACGGATTGTTCTCTTTCGAGGCTGGTAACAAGAACACAGTTAATTTCTTTGTGTATCGATTGTGTTCCAAAACCTGCCCGGATCTGTGTGATGAAGGCATTGTTTCCATTCAGGTACGGGAGCGTATTTGTAGTTTCATTCCAAATATCATTACCCCGAATGGCGATGGCATCAATGATTACCTGGTGGTGCCTTGTCTCGACATTGAGCCATACCCACAGAATTCATTGATTATCTATAACCAATGGGGCGATCGGGTGTATGAGGCAGCACCTTACGATAATGCTCCGGATAAGGCCTGGAAAGGCGAATTGTTCGGCGAAGCCGGTAAAGCAATGCCAGACGCCACATACTACTATATCTTCAAGGCCTCACCTGACGATCAGGGATTAAAAGGATTTATTGAGGTATTCAGGTAAATCGTGAAACAAGAAACAGGGTGTCTCAAAAGTCATGTTTTTATTTTTACCGGAGAGGCGGAGAGCGTTTGACAATCAATTATTTACACCTCTGCGTCTCTCCGCCTCTGCGGTAAAAAATTACTTTTGAGACACCCTATTCGTTTTATACCATAAATCTTGGAACCACAAAGGCACTGAGGACACAAAGTAACTTGTTTTCTGTGTCCTCAGTGCCTTTGTGGTTCCAAGATTTATGGTGCATTGAATCATGAATATCTTCCAAAACATAAACAGTTGTACGACCCCATGATTCATGCTGTAAGGTTTGAGTACCCAGGGCAATTCAAACCCTTCAAACTCCTCATACCTTCGGCGGCTAAACCCGCCGCTACATCAAACTCCTCAATTCCCCTTATCTTGCGGTCTGAAATTTTAAAACCCTCTGACGATCAATGATCCGTGCTGAAAAAGTCCT
Source organism: Saprospiraceae bacterium (assembly GCA_044347755.1). Taxonomy (GTDB): domain Bacteria; phylum Bacteroidota; class Bacteroidia; order Chitinophagales; family Saprospiraceae; genus M3007. The sequence continues at coordinate 21,746 of JBIKUE010000028.1, read as the reverse complement.
TAAAACGTTCGGGGAACAACAGGTATTGAAAGGTATTGATTTCCTGTTTGAATCCGGAAAAAACAACCTGATCATCGGTCGTTCCGGCGCGGGCAAAACCGTATTGCTGAAAATTCTGGTGGGTCTTCAGGTCCCAACCAGTGGAACGGTCTGGTACGATACTGTGAACTTCACGGGGCTGAACAAGGAAGGCATGCGTGCCATCCGAATGAAAATCGGGATGCTTTTTCAGGGTTCCGCCTTGTTTGATTCTCTCACCGTAGAAGAAAATATCCGCTTTCCACTGGATATGTTCACCACCATGACCTTGAAGGAAAAAACAGACCAGGTGAATTATTGTCTGGAACGGGTAAACCTGGCCGGAAATAACAAAAAATTTCCCTCTGAACTTTCCGGGGGCATGCAAAAACGTGTGGGTATTGCACGCGCTATTGTGCTCAACCCGAAATATCTGTTTTGCGACGAACCTAACTCTGGCCTGGATCCCAAGACCTCCATACTCATTGATGAACTGATCAGCAGTATCACCATCGAAAAGAATATCACCACCATCATCAACACCCACGATATGAACTCGGTGATGGAAATTGGCGATAATATCTGTTTCCTGCACGAAGGCCGCCTTGAATGGAGCGGCTCCAAGGATCAGGTATTGGCCAGCGAAAACGAGAACCTGCAGTCGTTCATTTTTGCCTCACCGTTTTTGCAAAGGTTGCGGAAATCGGCGCTGGGGAAATGAGTGTGCAGGTGTTTGGGTGTTCGAGTGTTTGAGTTGGCGTTAGGCTGGAAAGCCCTATTTAGCTGAGGATTTTAGTGATCTGTCTTACCTGGCAGCAAGTATCATCCCAGGCGCAACCAAACTCAAACACTCGAACACCCAATTACTCAAGCACTTATAACCACGAGTTTCACAAAAGTATTTCCGCGGTTGTTGCGAATGTTGAGATAATAAAATCCCGGGCTTAGTCCTGCAGGCAGCAGTATTTCCTCTTTGTTGTTTCCAGAGGTGCGAGGCTCGCTCAGCAGACTTGCCATCCATTTTCCTTCTGCATTGATTAAATCTATGTCAATCTGGCTGTTTTCGGTCAATTCATATTCAAGCGTTACAGACGGGGTATATACAGGGTTCGGGTATAACAAGGCCGATTGTATAGTGGAAGGTATATCCACCACACCTACCGATTGGCCGGTCATATATCGCGCAATCACCAGTGTGTCGCCCCAAAACGCACGACCTGATACAATGAATTTTTCATTGGATAATGCGAATCCGGTACTGAAATTTAACCCTACATAATTAGAGTCTCCCCCTATATATTTTGTGCAATAAATTTCACCATTATTGCCAAATGTCACATCCTGGGCGCCATTTTGATTGAAGCGGATTGCGGTGTGTTTTTCGCTATCCACCCCGCTAGCAGGAAGATAGGTAGTAACAATCACCTTCTCGTCGGGCTGTAAGAAAGCAGCTTTTATAGCACTATTTTCATTGTAAATGGCATAACCATTTACACCATAATTAGTGTCTATGGTTCCGTTTGCGTTGAATTTGACATGCGCCAGTTTGTCTCCAAGGTTAGTGGCTACTTTAGTGGGTATAATAAATCCGCCATCAGGAAACAACAGGATGTCTCCTGCTACTACTAATTTCGCTTCAAACATGGTGGTGCCATTTTGGCCAAAAGTTGAATCTATTTTCCCTGTGGAATCATACCTTCGAATAAATCCTGCTTCCCAGTAGTTTACCAGACTGGCCACAGAGCCTGTTACCAATATCTTGTTATCTTCCGTAACAGCAATTCCACCACTTCCTATGCTCTGATATCCAAGTTCCTCTCTTGGAAAGAACACTTTTGACATCGTGCCAAATTCGGGGCAAAGAGATCCGTCGGCGTTTAAACAGACGATTGCTATTTCCTTAGGTCCATAGCTTGCAGCAAAAATTAGTTTGCCATCCGAAAGCATACCAATATCATCCATTGCTATACTGTTTGGAAGCCCGAATACAGCATGCTTTATCTTCCCATTGTTCCCAAAGGTAATATCATAAGAACCATCGGACAATAAGTGCAAAAGGGTTGCTTCATTCCCTGACCTGCCAGCAAGCACTATCTTACCATCGGGCTGCACCATTAATTTGTTATTATTTGAAAACCAGGGATCATCTGTAAACCACTCCCCATTGTTAGCAAAGCTACTATCCACAGTGCCATCTTCAAGGCATTGAACCAACCCTTGCGCTACTATTCCGGACGGCATCCTTATCCTGCTGCCTGCAATAATTTTTCCGTCAAGTTGTCGGGCAACAACTGTATTGTGAAAATATAAATCTCCGGAATTGAAATGGTATGAAAACCTGCCGCCTTTGCCAAATGTGGTATCCAAAAAATGTATGCTTTGGATCTGCGACATTGCGATGGAGGCGTAAAATGAAAAGAGCAAAAAAGAGCAGAAAAATTTCATTGCAAAAAATATTTAAGGTGTTATTTGATTAGAAGCCATCTCAAAAATGGCTGCTGGGCTGAAAAGCCGTCTGATGACCGAATTCAGCGTTCATTTTTTTCGCCATAGGCACCACTATGTCTGCAAAAAATGGCCTTGACTTCGGTCATCATCCTATCTTTTCATCTCCAGCGCCATTTTTGAGATGGCTTCTAGTAGTTAACTGCCCACAACTACAAGTTTCACAAATGTGTTTCCTTGGCTGTTGCGTACATTTAAATAATAAGCGCCATTGCTTAATCCTTCAGGCAGCAACAATACCTCTTTGTTTTTACCCGATGAACGGGTTGCTTTCAGCAGGTTTGCCACCCATTTTCCTTCTGCATTGAAAAGCTCAATGTCAATTCGGCCATTTTCGGGCAGTTCATATTCCAGGGTCACGGATGAAGTGTATAGAGGGTTTGGATACAACAAGGCTTCCCGTATATTGGATGGAGCTTCTATTACCCCTACGGATTGGCCGGCCATGTATCTGGCTATTACCAGTGTATCACCGAAGTAGGATCGCCCCGTTACAATGAATTTTTCGTTGGTAAGGGAAAAGCCGCTTTCAAAACGAAACAAGCCATAATTGGAATTGCTATCAACATGATTAAAGGTGCGAATGACCCCGTTTAAGCCGAATGTTGAATCCACTCGACCATCTTGGGTAAACCGGATGGCTATTCCACCTTGCAACGATCCCGGAGGATCAAATAAATCCAATACAATAACTTTTTCATCCTGCTGAAGGAAGGTGGTTCCCCTATAGCTCTTATTAGCATAGACGGCGTACCCATTTTCCCCATAGGTGGAATCTATGGTTCCATGAGCATTCCATCGCGTCAATGCGATTTGTTTCTCTGTACCAATGGTTTTCTTTGTTCTAATTATGAACTGACCGTTGGCAAGCAAATTGATATCACCTACAAAGTCTTTTGCGTCAAACATAGCAGAACCATGGATTCCAAAAGTGGAATCAATTTTCCCGGCAGAGGAATAACGACGAACAAAACCCCGTTCCCAGCCAGTACCTGAGATGCTTTTCAGAATCCCTGCGACTAAAATTTTGTTATCGGATGTAATGGCGATATTCCCACCTCCCACTTCATTATAGCCAAATTCGGCTGCATTGATAACAAGCTTTGAAAGAAACCCAAAACCATTAGAAAGTGTGCCGTTCTCATTGAGGCGAAAAATGATAATGTCTTGGTAGCCAAATGGGTAGGAGGCAACAACCAGTAAACGTCCGTCAGCCAGCACTTCAATATCTCTTGCATCCAATCCATAAGGTGTCGGAAGAAGATTTATCCGGACGAATCCATAATCTCCAAATAAGGGATCAGGCGAACCGTCGGGGAGCAATCGAAGTAAGGTAACCGGCTTGGCGTTCCACTCCCCGATCAAAATTTTATTATCCGGCTGGACTTTAACCCGAATGATTTCTGAATTTTGCCACAAATCCATGAACCATTCTCCGTTGCTGGCAAATGTGGAATCCAGTGTGCCGTTTTCATTGCACCGCACCGCTGATGGATAAGATCCTACTTTCCCGAAAACCAGCACCTTTCCATCATAATGTGGGACAGTCAAATACAAGAAAGCTGAGTTGAGGTCTCCGCCATCAACTGAAAAATGATGGTTGAAACGACCGTTATCCCCAAAGCCAGGATCCAGATATTTAATCTGGGCAATGGCCGGGATGGCAGCAAGTAATAGCAAAATTAAAGTTGAGATTTTTTTCATGACAATTAGGATTGATGGAATGAAGAGTATCGCATTTCAGGCGTGTTGGTTGATGTTTATTCTAACACGCTTAACGACACAAAAATGAGGTCGCCGGCGGAGCGCCGGCAACTACAATTTTTTCCATTTTTCCAAATGAAAATGCACTAAATTGGCTGGAAAAACGGCGAAATTAAGTTAGAAAATATGCCATGTAGTACAACAACTGCATTATTCAATGGAATTTCCCACCTTAAAAAGCCCATGTAGGAAATGTACGGAAAGACAGCCTTTTCCATTGAAACGGCTTCATTCCAGATGGCTCAACAGCCATTCCTTTTCAAGAACTCCGGGCGTTTTTCGGATTGAATCGGCTAGTTGGGCACGTTTTGGGTTGTTTTTGTCCCAGCCGTACTTTACCAGCAAAAGAATTTTGTTTAACAACTCAGCATATCGTTCCTGATACTGTTTGGCTATTTCTGCACGACGTACTTTTTGCAATAGCGCCTTAACCCGTGGTTCAAGCAAAGGACTGCCCGTTTCATAGAAAATTTTTATTCTCGTTATTTCTGCCTGAATACTGAGGATGATGTTTTTATAGTCGCAATAGGTTAGATATTGTTCGGCGCGTTCATAATTCTTTATAGCGAAATAGTAAAAAGCGAGGTTTAAATGATAAACCTCTTTCGGGTGCAAAGTTCCGCCAATGCGTTCAGGCGGGTGGTTTTCCAGAATTTTTAATACTGTGTCATATTCGCCGATGCGAAGGCCGGTTATGATAATATTCCGCAGGGAAAATGAAAAAATCTTTCCCTCATGATACAAATAACCAGCTTCAAGGTGCTGGATAGTGAGTTGGAAATACGCTTTGAAATATTCTGCCTGACCGGTACGCTGAAACCATTTCATGTAAAAATTACGCAAAAAGGACGCGCTATTCTGACGATGTTCAGGTGCAATCAAATGCTCGACTGCCTTCAGATAATCTTCAAATATTTGTACCAGCGAAAAATCTTCCAGATTTTGAAAAGCGTTCAGCACTTTCCGATACAAATTGGCCGCGGTATTTTCTTCTCCCGAGAGATGGTTTAACAAGGCGATTATTTGTGTGTCTGGCTGAGGCAGATCCAATTTTGTCATTTGCTTCAGATGCATCAAGTGGCATAATAATTCCAGCTTAGCAACCGAAAAAAAATGATCCAAAGCGTTCATTTTCAATACCTGAGTGGTGGCATGTTTTTCAAGATCGGAAAAAAGAGCATTGTAATCGGTTGCCAGCTCCTCCAGAAAATATTTTTCCAGGAATAGCGACGCACCTTCCATTTTTTGCTGGTCAAGCAATTGTCGCATGAATTGCTCGCTAGCCTGAAAACGTTCTTCCAAACCAAACTTCATGTAAAAGCGTGCCACTGCCAGTTCTTTCATCATATCTGAAGTATTTTCTTCAGCAGACTGGATGAACAGAAATTTTTTGGTCAGGGATAACAAGGAGGACGCCAGGTTGTCAATCGGATTTTTTTTGTTTTCCAGATAAGGCTTGTCGGGAAATAGTCGCTTGCTCAGTCGTTTTTTCTCCAGTTCGGCCGACGAACCATCCACACCATAGCGTACAATAAGGTCAAAAAGAACTACAATATCCTTGCTCATCCCGTACGTAAAGTAGGGCGATTGCAAAAAAAGCCTGAGTTTTTTGAGCTCGGCAGGCTGTAGCCTTTGGAGTATTTCCAGAAGTTTCCGATTGAGCATGGCAGTTCAGGATTTTAGTTCCTGCAAGGCCAGCCAGGCCATCATGCCCATGCCGGTTTCCAGGGCGGCTTCGTCAATATCGAAGGTATCGGTGTGTATCGGTGAAGTGATGCCACGCTCTGGATTTCCCGTACCAAGCCGATAAAAGCAAGCTGGCATAACTTGCGAGAAATAAGCAAAATCTTCGGCAGTCATGCGCAGGGGCAGGTCAACAACCTTGTCTTTTCCTAAAAACTCAATGGCCCATTTTTTGGTGCGCAGGGTGAGTTCTTCGTGGTTGTAAAGGACCGGGTAACCTTTTAAAATATCAAATTCGCAGGCAGCACCATAGCCTTTGGCAATGCTTTCAGCTATCTTTTTCATGCGTTTATGGGCTTCCATGCGCCATTTTTCGTGCATGGTGCGGAAAGTGCCCACCAATTTCACTTCGTTAGGGATGATGTTGGTGGCGCCGCCGGTGGAGTTGATTTTCCCAAAGGTCAGTACAGTAGGAATGGCCGGATCAGCGTACCGGCTCACTACTTGTTGCAAGGCTACAATGATTTGTGCAGTGACTACCACCGGATCCACACATTCCTGCGGCATAGCTCCGTGGCCTCCCCGACCCTTTACCGTTACGTACAATTCATCGGCCGAGGCCATGTAAATGCCTGGTTTGAGTCCGATCATGCCTGCTCGCAGGGGCGGGTGCACGTGTTGCCCGAAAATGCTGGAAGGGCGCGGATTTTCCAGTACGCCTGCCTTGATCATCAAACTGGCGCCGCCGGGCAGGCGCTCTTCGCCGGGTTGAAAGATACATTTTACCGTGCCTTCAAACTGATCACGTAATTGGTGTAAAATCCTGGTAGTACCCAGCAGTGAGGACGTATGCACATCGTGGCCGCAGGCGTGCATAACGCCTTCATTTTGGGATTTATAGGGCACATTGTTGGCTTCCAGTATGGGCAGGGCGTCCATGTCGGCACGCAGGGCGATCACGCGTTTGCGCGGATTTTTGCCCTTGATCAGGGCCACCACCCCATTGTCGGCCACACCATGCTGATGCTCGATGCCCATGGCGGAAAGTTGCGCCGAAACGAATTTTCCGGTGTTTACTTCTTCGAAAGACAGCTCCGGGTGCATGTGTAAATGCCGGCGGAGGCTAATGGTGTCGGCGTGGTATTGATGTGCGAGTTCCTGGATTTTTTCTTTCATCGGTACGGGTGACGGTTGACGGCCTACGGTTGACGGTTATGGTTCGAAGTATTTCTTGAGGAAGGGATGGCTGAACACGGCCAGCAGGATAATCCCTACGCCGAGGTAAAAATAGGGGTTAAGGTCCTGGTGTTCCTGAAAAAAAACGGCGGCTAAGAGTACGCCGTACACGGGTTCGAGGTTAATGGTGAGGTTGGCGGCGAAAGCGGATATATGGCGCAAAGCAAGCAGCGTGAGGTAGTAAGGGAGCAGCGTACACACCCCGGCCAGCACAAGCAGCCAGCCCCAATCGGCCCCCAGGGGCATAAACCGCGTTTCGGGTTGCTGCCAAAAGAGGAATGGCATTACCAGCGAACAAATAGCCACTCCGCCAAATAATTCTGTAAAACTCATGACCAGCGGCGGAGGTGGCTTTTGATCAATCAGTTTTTTATTCAAAGAAGAAAAAACGGCCGCCAGAAAAGCCCCGAAAATGCCCACGGCAAACCCGATTTTCATGTTCCAGTCAATATTGCCTACAATCAAAGCCATACCCGGTAAAATGAGCAAACCCAACGCCAATTCGTACCATTTTACCCTGGTTTTCATCAACACCGGCTCCACCAGTGCTGCAAAAAAAGAGGTAGTAGCCATGGTTGCCACCGCCACCGAAGCATTGGACAATTTGATGGCTCCGTAAAAACACAGCCAATGAAGTCCCACCAACACCCCAATCCCAAACATTTGTGCATACACCCGGTCCCCTAATCCCCGAAATTGCTCCCTGGGAATCAACACAATCAGCGCCGCACAACACAATACCACCCGCCACCACACCAGCGGTACCGCCTGCAGGGTAATTAATTTGCCTAAAATGGCCGTAAACCCCCAAATCAGCACACAAAAATGGAGATATAAATAAGACCTCAGTTTATCTGTCATACCGCGAAGGTAAATAATTGGGAATTGATGTTCCTTTGCTGGGAAAACTCAAACACTCTAAAACTCAAACACTCAAGCACTCAAAAAATGTCTTCTCTTCTCCTACGCAATACCCGACTGGTCAACCGCGGCGTAATCCGCGATGCTGACGTGTTGGTCCGCAACGGACGCATTGAAAAAATTGCGCCCGGCATTACTGCTGCTGCAGACATAGAAATCGATGCCCAAGGCAAATACCTCATTCCCGGCATCATCGATGATCAGGTGCATTTCCGCGAACCGGGCCTGACGCACAAGGCCAATATTGCCACCGAAAGTCGGGCTGCCGTGGCAGGCGGTACCACCTCCTTTATGGAAATGCCCAATGTGAATCCACCCAGCGTGACCCAGGAATTGCTGGAAGAAAAATACCAGATTGCCGCGCGCACCTCGCTGGCAAACTATTCCTTCTTCATGGGTACCACCAACGATAACCTGGAAGAAGTGCTGCGCACCGACCCCAAACGGGTGTGCGGCGTGAAGATCTTCATGGGTAGCAGTACCGGGAACATGCTGGTGGATGCCCCCAGCACCCTCGAACGCATCTTTGCCGAATCGCCTATGCTGATCGCTACGCACTGCGAGGACGAGGCTACTGTACGCAACAACCTGGCCAAATATAAGGAACTGCACGGCGATGCCATCACGGCGGAACTCCATCCCATCATCCGGGATGTGCAGGCTTGTTATTTGTCGTCTTCTATGGCCATTGAGCTGGCCAAACGCCACAACACCCGGCTCCATATCCTGCACATCAGCACCAAAGACGAGCTGGCGCTGTTTCGCAATGATATCCCACTGAAAGACAAACGTATCACCTCCGAGGTATGCGTACACCACCTCTGGTTCTCCGCCAATGATTACGCCACCCTGGGCAACCAGATCAAGTGCAACCCCGCCATTAAAAGCGCCGAACACCGCGATGCCCTGTTTCCGGCTTTGCTCGACGACCGTCTCGACATCATCGCGACCGACCACGCGCCGCATACCTGGGAGGAAAAATCGCAGCCTTATCTGCAAGCCCCGGCCGGTTTGCCGTTGGTGCAACACTCGCTGAACGTTATGTTCGAGTTTTACCATCAGGGACGCATTTCGCTGGAGCGTATTGTGGAAAAAATGTGCCATGCCCCGGCCATCACCTTCCAGATTGCCGAACGCGGCTTCCTCGATGAAGGATATTGGGCGGATATGGCCCTGGTGGACCTGGACCACGAATGGACCGTTCAGCCCGACAATGTGCTGTACAAATGCGGCTGGTCGCCCTTCATGGGCAAAACCTTCCGCGGCAAAGTGGTCAGCACCATTGTAAGCGGTCACCTCGCCTGGCATGAAGGACAATTGCGGGAAGGGAAGTCGGGGGAACGATTGGAGTTTGAGCGGTGAGTCAGCAACGGGATTTTACTGTCGGGGGTGATTGCCAGTCACCCCGACAGTAAAATCCCAAATTGCCCCGCCCAAATTGCTCCGTCCAAATTGCTCCGCCCAAATTGCCCCGCCCAAATTGCCCCGCCCTTCAGGGCGGGGAACATATAAAGAGCACAACCATGCGCCAAAGTTTATTATTCCTCTCCATTGCCCTCCTGCTCAGCTTCTGCCAAAAGGAGAAATTCACCACTGACCCGGCCGACAAGCTGGAATTCAGCACCGATACCCTGCGTTTTGATACGGTATTCACGCAGGTGGGATCAGCTACCCGGTTTTTCAAAATTTACAACCGGCACAAGGAGAGCATTCAAATTGGCAAAATATACCTCGAAAACGGGGCCAATTCCCGTTTCAACCTGAACATTGACGGCATCAGCGGCGACGCACAAGAAAACCTGGAAATAGCGCCCAACGATAGCATGTACGTCTTTGCCGAGGTAACCATTAACCCCAACGATCAAAATTCACCTTTTGTCGTGACGGAAAATGTGGTGTTCGAAACCAACGGCAATGTGCAAACCGTGGTGCTGGAAGCCTTCGGCCAGAACGCCAATTACCTACCCTCTCCTTTTGGCGCGGGCGGCGTGGTGGGCTACGGCTGCAACGGCGGCGAATGGGTGTGGGACGACCCCAAGCCCTATGTCATTTATGGCGTGTTAGTCATTGATTCCTGCACGGTGCGCATACCCAAGGGCACGCGCGTGTATGTGCACGGGGGGCTGGGCAAATTCGTAGATAATGAAGGGGTTACGCAGCGATATAACGATGGTTTCCTGGCCTTTGTAGGACAAGGAAAACTCATCGTGGAAGGCACGCAGGAAGAACCTGTTATTTTTGAGAGTGATCGTCTGGAACCGGAGTTTGAGGAAGAAGCCGGCCAGTGGACGGGCATTTGGCTGCAAAGTGGCAGCACAGGGCACAGCATTGACCATTGTATCATCCGCAACTCCATTATTGGTGTGCGTGCAGATTCGGCGGTGAGCCTGACCCTGCGAAACACTCAGATTTACAACACAGCCAGTAGCGGCCTGATTGGCATCCACGCCAATATTACGGCAGAAAACTGCCTGTTTCATTCCAATACCGGCTTTGCTATTCTGTTAGAATTTGGCGGCAATTACCGCTTTGATTATTGCACCGTAGGCAGCTATGGCGTAGACGGCGAGGCCCTGCGCATGGGCAACGCGCTGTGCCTCGATGCCGGCTGTGAAACCTATTTGGCCAATAAACTCACAGCGCGCTTTCAGAACTGTATCCTCATGGGCAGTCGAAACGATCAGATCACTTTGTTCGACCGACTCGATGATCCGTCCATGTTTGACTATGAGTTGAAAAATTGCATTGTGCGGGTACGCGATCTGATCAAAGACACCGCTTATCCGGACTTTTTTGATCATTGCCAGCCCTGCATTAATGCCACCAGTCAGGACACCATTTTCCTGGATGTGAACAAGCGCGATTTCCACCTCGACACGCTGCATTCCATTGCCAATCGATATGCGGTACCTATTCCGGGAATAGTAAAGGATCTGGACAATAAAGACCGGGATGCCGTAACACCGGATGCAGGTTGCTACGAAATTGAATTTTAAAGCATCCAATCAGGCTGAATCCGGGCATTTTTCCCACTTTTGCGCTCGCTTATGAAACGCATCATCGTTGCCATCGACGGGCACTCTTCTTGTGGGAAAAGCACCCTGGCCAAAGCCCTGGCTAAAAATCTGTATTACGCTTATCTGGACACCGGCGCCATGTACCGCGCTGTTACCTTGTATTTTCTGGAAAAACAACTGGACTATAACGATCCTGAACAGGTAACCAGAGGCTTAGCGGAAATTGAAATCCATTTTGAACGGATAGATGGCCAAAACCGCACTTTTCTGAACGGTAGAGACGTAGAACATGAAATCCGTGAAATGCGCGTGAGCGAGCACGTAAGCCCGGTTTCCACCATTTCGGCGGTGCGCCGGGCCATGGTGGCGCAGCAACAGGCCATGGGCAAACGCCGGGGTATTGTAGCCGACGGTCGGGATATCGGAACCGTGGTATTTCCGGATGCTGAACTGAAAATCTTCCTCACCGCCGATCCCGACGTGCGCACCAGCCGGCGCCACCTCGAACTGGCCGCCAAAGGCATCGACGCAGAATGGAACGACATCTATAAAAACCTCCTCGAGCGCGATCATATCGATTCCACTCGCGCCGATAGCCCCCTGAAAAAGGCCGACGACGCCATCGTGATTGACAATACCCTGCTTTCGGAAGAGCAACAGCTGGAGAAGGCGCTAAGCTTAGCTAAGGAGAAGGCGCAAGGGTGACACTAAGGCGCAAAGGCACGAAGACACAAAGGCGCGAAGGCACAAAGTTTTTGGCAGCTTCGCTGCCGTTCAAAAGGCAAGAAGGGGCACGAAGTTTAATTCCATGCCCCTTCTCAGTATGATGTAAGAAATCCAGTTTGCACCTAAAGTTTTAAGAACTTCACATCAAATCGGCCATCCGTTACGTTTATGGTGTCTGTTCCGGAAATGCCTTTAAAGGAAAAAAGCCCCGAAATTATCCTCTCCTCTGTATCCAGGCGAGTTACAGTCAATGAGTATTCTTGAATAGTGTCTAAATCAATGCTAAGAACCTCATTAGGGTAGATTTGATTAGACAGATTTCCCCAAACTGAAAAATCTGCAATTCCAGGATTAAGTTCCCCAACATCCGTTACAGGCTTAATGTATAGTATCAAAAACCCGGAAGAAGTACTATCCCATCTGCTGGCCGTGATACGGAGTTGGTTACTTACATCCGACTGATATCCTGTTACATCATACTCTGCTTCAGTTTTATGTAATGTTGGATCTAACATGTGCGGAGCAATTTCTGCCACCCAGGGTTTTCCGTTAATGTAACAACCGAATGTGTTGGCCCCAGTTTGCGTGGCACAAGGCAAATCAGGGATACAATTAAGGTTGTCTTTTCTGCAATTGTAAAGCAGCATGGCAATGAATGCCATCATTAGTGTGTGTTTCATGACTAATTAACATTGTTAAAGGGTTAAAAAATCAACTGTACTATAACGAATTCTATGAGATATGTAATTTTCAAACATACCCCTTAAAAATTCCAAATCCTATATTTAATGTGTGTCCAGTCATAAACCAAATTTTTGCGCACTTCGCGTACTTCGCGGTAAAATCACCCCTTAGCGCCTTTAATATCGAGTAGAAGCGAGAAAATATGCGAATACTGCACCGCCGACACATTTCCAATGTCTGTCAGCGCATAATCAATGCGCACGCGGCCTAATTTTAACCCGATGCCGAAGTTGGGTTGGAAGGAGAGGTTTTCCTTATTCGGGTTGAAATCATCTTTTACCCGCTGGAAATTGCCTACGCCCAGGCGGAGTTGCAGCACCTTCCGGTAGGCTGCTTCCACACCAAAGCGCGGATCAATGTTGATGGCTTTGGAGCTGATAAGCACATTGCGTTGGCCATCGGTGGTCCAAAGCAGATCGAGTGCGGGTGTGAGCAGGAGCGATTTGCCCAGCTCAAAGCGGTAGGCGCCACCCAGTACAAAACTTGGGCGGGTAATTTCCGTATTGCTCTCCGGCAATTCGTTGCCGGTGCTGGCCCATACCTGACGGATATCGTCGGTAAGGTTGAAAGACCAGCTGTTGAAGGTAGTGGTCAGGTCGCGGCCCTGTGCGCCCAGCATGAGATTGCCCTTGCGGTACTGGATGCCGGCATCTGCGCCAAAGCCCCAGGCCCCGCCGAAGGAACCAATGGTTCGGCGAATGATTTTCAGCGTTCCGCCTACAGAAAACGCCGGATTTTTCAAATTTTGTGCATAACTGCCCATCACGGCATAATCAGCCGCGCTGAATTCCGTTACGTTGTCGTAGTTGATGGTGCCGTCGTTGTTCACCAGGTTAATGGTATAGGGAATATTATCGATGCCCAGACGAATGACAGACAAGGCCAAGTAGGATTGGCGTTCGCGGTTGAGCGATTTGCCCACGCTGAGCCAATCGTATTTGCCCACACCGCCAAACCACTCGGCGTGCATGGCGCCAGCCTGAATGGGCGCCGTGATCTGGCTCAAGCCCGCCGGATTCCAATAGGCCGCAGAAATATCGTCGGTGAGCGCCACTTGTGCGCCCGACATCCCGTGCGCCCGGCCTCCCACGCCGATGGCCAGAAATTCGTTGGAATACTTTTGAGCCCGGACGCCGGAAAGGCCCAGGGAAAGCAAAAGGGTGCAGCAGAGAAGTCGTTTTTTCATCATGTGGGAATTGACGCGGAGTGTGGAAATTGGGTTGCCCGGCGTTTTTTATACCGCCCGGGAATGCTAAAAAGGCAGCACTTTCACCGAAAATCCTTCTTTTTTTGCTTCGAGATACTGCTCAGCCACTTCGTGCACCGTTTCCTCAAAAGGAAGATACCTGAATCCGAACATGGTTTGCGATTTCTCGTTCCCGTAAGTATAGTGAGACACACTGGCACGCGCACTTTCGCGGGTGAGCATGGGTGTTGCGCCCAGGAGTTTTTCCTTAAGCCATTCTACACGCCAGGCTACCTCGGCCAGAAACGGGCCTACGGTAATTGGCGGCGGTTTTACACCCAATTCCCTGGCAATGAGGTTGAAGAATTCCCGGTGCGAGCTGTTTACCGCGTTCAGGATATAGCGTTCTCCCTGTATATCGCTTTCCATCAGATCCACCATAAACTCAACTACATCCCGGACGTCTACAAATCCTGAGCCGCCACTGGGGCAAAACTTCAGGCCCTGATCAATTTTTTTGAAAAAACCAGACATGCCTTCGTCCCAGTCTTTACTCCCCACCACCACGGAGGGATTTACGATGGCAGCCGATAAACCTTCAGCTACGCCGCGTTGAACTTCCATTTCTGCGCGGTATTTACTGATGGCGTAACGACTGTTATGTGGGCTATCCACCCATTTACTCTGTTCGTCGAGGTGTTTGCGATTGGGCGTGCGCCCCAATGCGGCAATACTGCTCACGTGAATGAGGCGCTTTACGCCAAAATCCAGGCATAGATTTACGATGTTGGCCGTGCCTTCTGCATTGATTTTCATCATCCTGTCAGCATCCTTGGGGTGGAAAGACACCAATGCGGCGCAATGGCAAACATGTGTCACGCCCTCAAAAGCATCCTCCAGGGCGCCCATATCGGTCACATCAGCCTCCCGCCAATCCACCTGATCAACAATATCAGCTACCAGCGCCATCTGACTGTTTTTGCGACGCAGGCCCCGAACTTTCCATCCTTTTTTTAAAAGCAGGCGGATCAGGTATGAGCCAATAAAACCCGTAGCGCCGGTAACCAGAACAATAACATTCTTTTGCATGGGTAGCTTTTATTGTTTTAGGGTTAGGGTGTATTCTGCCACGGCTTTAATTTCTTCAGCCGACAACACCGTTCCAAATGGCGTCATCAACTTTTTGCCGTTGGTGATGATTTCTATGCGTTCTTCCATCGATAAGGCGCTTTGGGTAAGATCTTTGGCCCCATTCAGGCCAAGTTTACCGTCGGCGCCATGGCAGACCACGCAGCGTTCACGAAATACCGATTGACCATTTGGCTTGCTGGCAGCACCTGCTGCAGCGGAAGAACGATCAGTGGAGGTATCAGTACATGATATAAGAATTAATGAAAATATGAAGGTTTGCTTGATCATAATGAGCAAAAATTCGATTGGTTGTTCAGGTATAATTTTGTGACCTTTGGCTAAAAAGCCGACAAAGATGTAGTAGAATTCTGGCTTTGGGATAAAATTTGCTTCTGTAAAGGTTGAGAACAGCTTTGAATGGAATAATTTAAAATTGTCGAACAGATCATAACAAACTTGTATTTTTGTCCGACGAATTCAAATCTAGCTTATAAATTTGTTGTTCCCCGCCAAACCCTTACTTTAGTTAATAACTGAGGTTAGCTCAGTGTTTGTTCATAGTGTTTGTTTTTTGTTTTGTCCCTGTCGAGTAGCAATATTTGACAGGGTTTTTTTGTGCCCTTTTTCTCTTCCCGCACATTTTTTCTGTTTTTTTTCAAAAAAAATCTCCATCCGGCGTTTTTGGCACAGGATTGGCTATTGTATTATTGCTTCATACAATAGAAACGGTTTAGTGAAAAAGCCCAAGGCAAACGTGCCTTGGGCTTTCTTTTTTACCCGTATTTTGGGAGGCTTTTATCGAAGCAGCGTCAGGCTACCAGCCTTCACTTTTTCTTCGCCTTTACATTTGTAATGAAGTCGGTACAGGAAAACACCCGGGTTCGCAGGCTTGCCATTGGAATTACCATCCCAGGAGTCAAAAGGTGATTGTGCCTGGAATACTTTTCCTCCCCAGCGATCGAATACTTCGAAGGAAATAAATTCATCCACGGCAAAGGGGTTGCTGATCCCAAAAACATCGTTCAGATTGGGCGTTTCGGTTGGGGTAAAGGCATTGGGGATGAAAATTTCATTGCAATCCAATGTTGATGGGTCAATCACGGTCACATGAATGGTGTCCATCGCTTCACAGCCATCTTCATAATTGAAAACAACTTCGTAAGTAGTGGTTTGCGTTGGAGCAATATTAGGCTGTGCAGCCATGGGATTGTCTACCCCGGCCAATGGCGACCATACAAACTGACCTACACAGAACTGTGTGACACTTGGTTGGAAGGAATTGCCCAGATATACCAGTGTATCCCTGGTAAGGATTTGATCTGCACGAAGGTTGTAACGTTTGATCTCGTCAACACTAAGCGCTTTACTGTGAAACCGCAGTTCATCAAATTTGCCTTTGTAATCTACATCAAGCGGGCAAATAGGATCTCCAATGATTAGCGGCCTGGTGTTGGTCAGGTCAATGCGAACTGCCGTAGTCTTGGAATCTTTCAGTACACCATTTACGTACAGAGAAAAGGTGGTGTTGCTTCGGGTAATGGTGATGTATTGCCAGCAGGCATTTGCATCCAGTTTGGCAGTTACGCTGGTGAATAACGCGTTGTTTTCACTGATTCCGGCGCTAATGGTTCCCACCTGGCCAAAGTCATTGTATCGCACCCAGAAGGCATGGTTCAAATCACAGGTGTCCTGTTTGGCCATGATCAACTGAGAGGCATTTTGCTGACCCTGAGGCGTAGGGCGCATATAAAAACTCACCGTGAAGTCGCTCGTGGAAAAAATATCCGCAAATGGGCCTACCAGATTAATGGCGTCGTTGTTGTCAACGAACGACATAGAGGAGTCTTTCAGACCACAATCACAGGCAATGCTTCCTTTCAGCGCACCACTGGATCCGTTCCCGCTATCATCGGTCGCTTTACAGTTGTCGAACGAGAAATAGGCTTCCAGTTTGTCATTAACGACCTGTGCCTGGACACCGGTCATGGAAAGTGTAAGAAGGAGTAAAATATATATGCGCATTCGGAAAGAAGTGTTTGAGTGCCTGAGTGTTGGGTATTGATTCGTGGAAAACGCAATTTGGTTGTATAAAGTGTGTGTTTTCCTGAATTAATCATGGTTTATCGATTTCCAAGCATGCCGCCTAAATCGCCCATGCCTGGAGGCATCATTCCCTGGATCAGTTTATTGGTTTCCACGGCTGCCGTTTGTTTGGCCAGTGCCAAAGCTTCATTTACCGCAACGAGAACCAGGTCTTCTACCTGTTCCGGATCATTCAGATCAAGTTTGGAAGGATCAATTTTGATGTTTTCAATGTGTAGATCGCATCCTGCGGTCACCGTCACCGCACCATCGCCGGCATCGGCATCCACAAAAATTTCAGCCAGTTTTTGTTGTAGTTCTTCCTGCTGACGCTGGATGTTGCCAAATAGGTTGTCGAACATTTTCTTGAGTGTTGGAGTTTTTTAGTGTTTTGGTGTTTTGGTGTTTTGGTTGGCGTTCGGCTGGGTATCCCTTTGTGGCTTGGCGCCTTTGTGTCTTAGCGATTTTGTGCCTTAGTGTTACACACTTTGTGTCTTATCACAGGCCGTCGGTGGCTGCGTCTTTGGCAATTTTGCGGATCATCCCACGCAGAACGGCGCCGGCGCCAACTTCCACGAATTCCGTAATGCCATCAGCTACCATATTTTCAATGGTTTTGGTCCAGCGAACCGGTTCGGTGAGTTGTGCAACCAGATTTTTACGGATTTCCTCCGGGTCAGATACCGGTCTGGCATGTACGTTTTGATAAACCGGGCAGATGGGTTTGGCAAAATGAGCAGCATTGATTGCTTCTTCCAGTTCGTCCTGGGCGGGTTTCATCAAAGGGGAGTGGAAGGCGCCACCTACGGGAAGCACCAGCACCCGTTTGGCGCCAATGGCCGTAAGTTTTTCTACAGCCAGTTCAATACCTTTTCGGGATCCGGAAATAACCAACTGGCCAGGCGAATTGTAATTAGCGGCCACTACTATTTCGCCGGTAATGCTGTTGCAAACCTCTTCTACCTGAGCATCTTCCATGCCTAAAACAGCAGCCATGGTACCATCGGCCATTTCGCAGGCTTTTTGCATGGCAAAGGCGCGTTTATTCACTAATTGCAGGGCTTCTTCAAAAGATAACGCACCGGCAGCGCATAGTGCGGTGAACTCGCCGAGAGAATGTCCGGCAACTGCAGCAGGTTGAAAAGCAGCGCTGGCAACTTTCGCGCGGACAATACTTTCCAGAAACACAGCTGGTTGGGTAACATTGGTTTGTGTGAGGTCTTCCTTGCTGCCGGAGAACATAACATCACTTAGTCGCCAGCCTAAAATAGCATTGGCCTGCTCGTAAAGTTCGTTGGCCTGGGTATTGGATTCGTACAATTCTTTACCCATACCTTCAGCCTGCGAGCCTTGTCCTGGAAAAACGTATGCTTTCATGCGATTGATTTTACTTTCTTTTTCGGACTGCAAAAGTAGTAAAAGGGTAGAACCTGTTAGCAGAATCCTTCGCCGGTTCCAAAGGCTTGTTACTTTTGCGTTGTGGAACGCGGATTTTTTGGAACGCGGATAGGAACGCAGATTTTTTTTGGAACGCGGATGACGCGGATTTTTTTGCTGCCTACGGCAGCAATTTTAAGTATTTTGGAGATGTTCATGTAACTTAATCACAAAATTGCCGCAGGCAATTTTTAAAATCCGCGTCATCCGCGTTCTAAAAAAATCTGCGTCATCCGCGTCATCCGCGTTCCAAAAAAATCCGCGTCATCCGCGTTCAAAAAAAAAATCCGCGTTCCAAAAAAAATCCACGTTCTAAATGGCACAATATTTTGATTTACAGGCGCTTAATCAGCAAATCCATCAGGAAAGCACCTTTGTGGAGCTGTTAAAAGCTGAAACCGCTAAAGTGATCGTCGGTCAGGAGCAAATGTTAGAAAAGCTCCTGATAGGCTTGCTTACCCGCGGGCATATTCTGCTGGAAGGGATGCCCGGATTGGCCAAAACGCTGGCCATCAAAACCCTGGCTCAGGCAGTGGATGCCCGGTTCAGTCGCATTCAGTTTACCCCTGATCTCTTGCCTGCCGACGTGGTAGGCACCATGGTGTACAATCCGGCACAATCAGAGTTTGCGGTAAGGAAAGGTCCTGTTTTTGCCAATTTTGTACTGGCTGACGAGATTAATCGCGCGCCAGCCAAAGTACAAAGTGCCCTCCTGGAAGCTATGCAGGAACGCCAGGTGACGATAGGTTCAGAAACGTATACCATGGACGACCCCTTTTTGGTGCTGGCCACGCAGAACCCAATCGAACAGGAAGGCACTTATCCCCTGCCCGAAGCGCAGGCCGACCGATTTCTGCTCAAGGTTAAAATCGGGTATCCATCTAAAGAGGAAGAGCGGGATATCATCCGTCGAAACTTGTCGGGCGAACAAGCTCAGGTACAAAAAGTGGTAGACACCGCCACACTCCTGCGTGCCAGGGAGGTCATGAAGGGCATTTACATGGATGAAAAAATTGAGCACTACATCCTTGACATTGTTATTGCTACCCGAAATCCTGCTCAGTACGGACTCCATAATCTGAGTGCATTGGTGCAATATGGTGCTTCACCCCGTGCCAGCATTGCACTTGCACAGGCAGCCAGGGCTACAGCGTTCCTGCGTCGCAGGGGGTATGTGGTGCCCGAAGATGTGCGTTATATCTGTGCAGATGCGCTCCGCCATCGTATCGGCTTGAGTTACGAAGCGGAGGCAGAAGGGCTAACGGCAGAAGATATCATACTGCGGGTGCTGAACGCAGTTCCGGTACCCTGAAATTTTAACACTTTTACCTGAAACCTCCCCAAAAGTACTGTTACATTTGTGGCCCTTTATTGGTAGCCAATTTCCAATCATGTCAGAGATTGCAAAACTCATTGAGCAAACCATCCTTAAGCCGGATACCCGGCTGGAGGATATCAAACTATTGTGCGAACAAGCCAAAAAGTATGATTTTGGGGGTATTTGCATCCCACCGCTCTTTGTTCGAGAGGCCCGGAGGTTAATGGACAATCTCAACCCGCGCACTCGGGTAGTGACCGTAGTTGGCTTCCCTATGGGCTATTCGGCCATTGCTGCCAAAAGTGAAGAAATCAAACGTGCTACCGAAGATGGCGCGGATGAAATTGATGCTGTCATCAATATTTCTGCGGTTAAAAGCGGTAACTGGAACCATGTAGCCAACGATATTGAAGCCATGGCGCTTGCCACCAATATGCGTGGTAAAACCTTAAAGCTCATTTTGGAATGTGGCTTGCTCACCGCTGAAGAAATACAACGCCTGTCTATTTTGGCTTCTGAGTCGCGTATCACCTGGCTAAAAACCGGCACCGGTTTTCATGGCCATCCGGCTACCCCCGATATGGTACGTGCCTTGCGTACGGTTGCTCCGGCTTCCATGAAAATCAAAGCCGCAGGGGGTATTCGTACCCTTGCCGAAGCTCAGGCATTGTTGGATGCAGGCGCCGACCGAATTGGCACCTCCGCCGGAGTGGAAATGGCTACTGCTTCCAAGTGATTTTCCCTTTCAAAAATTTGGGCGCTATTACTTTCTTACTTACTTTCGTCCACAACTAATCCTTAGTGTGAGATGACTAATTCCATGATAAAGAGCGGGCAACTGCTGGTGGCAGAGCCTTTTATGCTCGATCCGTATTTTCGCCGCACCGTTGTGTTGCTATGCGAGCATCATGAAGAGGGAAGTGTGGGCTTCATCCTGAATAAAAAAACGGAAATGAAGATCAACGAACTGATCAACGTATTTCCGGATTTTGAAGCGGAGGTGTTTTATGGTGGCCCGGTACAAACGGATACGCTTCACTACGTGCATAATGTAGGCGATTTGCTTGAAGAAAGTGTTCAAATCACCGACGGTGTTTGGTGGGGAGGCGATTTCGACAGTCTTAAATTCCTGATTTCCAGTGGTTTAATTGAGCCGAACAATATTCGTTTTTTTGTTGGGTATGCCGGCTGGTCGGGCGGACAATTGGCAGAGGAAATGGAAACAGGCTCCTGGGTAACAGCACATATGGATGCTAATTACCTCTTTAAGTCCAAACCGGATGATCTTTGGAGCCAGGTTATGTACAACAAGGGCAATCGCTATGAGATTATTGCGGATATTCCGGAGTATGTGAGCTGGAACTAACCCGACGCTTTATCATGCTCCTTGAACTCAATTTCCTCAAGTACCAATCCAATCTAAGACTCACTAAGTCAGAAGCGTCAACATTTGTGTTCGATCCAATCCGGCGCAAGGAGGTTGCACTAACCCCCGAAGAACTGCTCCGCCAGCTGGTGCTGCAATACCTTTTAGAAGAAAAAAAATATCCCTCACACCGCATCCGCTCGGAAGTGGGCATTGAGGTAAATGGTCTGCGCCGCCGTTGCGATCTGGTAGTGTACGATGCCGATGTAAAGCCCTGGTTGCTGGTAGAATGCAAATCGCCCAAGGTTGCCCTGGATCAATCCACTTTTGAGCAGGCTGCCCGTTACAACCTCCGACTACGGGCGCCGTTTCTTGCCGTTACCAACGGATTGTCCACCTATTGCTGCGCCCTGGATTTTGATCAGGAGCGCTTTGAGTATTTGGGCGAGTTGCCAGGATATCCGGGGAATATCCAATAACCAATATTGTCGTCAGACATTGAATATACCTGAAAAGTCAGGCTATAAAGATTGCCGGAAGTTCATTGATATTTAGGGCAAAAATTGCGCATATGGAATCACACTCCTTAACAATACGCCAAGAAGCCTATCG
>JBIKUE010000132.1:0-12493 GCA_044347755.1 Saprospiraceae bacterium | reverse complement strand
TGGCAAATTTTGGGTTTTGGACAAATGTATAGATACCCAAAGATGCATTTTTAGCCTGGAGCGTGTTTTTCAGACACACCTTAAGATCAAAAAACTATCTGAATCAGGGCGCATTTACCCAAGTGTTTGATAACTGCCGTAATTTTGCCGCCCGATGGATCAATCATCGCCCAATATGGCTCGTTCAAGACGTACACAATCACTTCTTCAGTTTGGCCTGTTCGCAGGCATTCTGCTTTTTGCCAACATAGTAGCCAATGCTTTCTATGGTCATCTGGACCTTACGGAGGAAAAGCGCTTTACGCTGACAAAGCCCACCAAGGCGCTTATGCGTGATCTGAAGGAGCGTGTGTATGTGCGCGTGTTGCTGGATGGAGATTTCCCGGCTGGTTTCAAACGCCTTCAAACAGCCACGAAGGAAATGCTGGATGATTTCCGTTCTGAGAGCGGATATCTGGATTATCAGTTTGAAAATCCTTCTGAAGGCACCGTGGAAGAAGTCAATGAACGTCGCAAAGCGCTTTCTGATGATGGCATACAGCCCTTTAACCTCCGGGTGGCAGATATGGGCGAAAGTTCCCAGCAACTCATCTACCCGGTGGCTATTTTCCATTACGGCGGCCGAAAAACAGTGATTAAGCTTTTGGAAAACAACTCCCCCAGCCTTTCCCCGGACGAAGTCATCAACAATTCTGTTACCCTGCTGGAGTACAAGTTTGCCAATGCCATCAAAAAACTGCGCTCACCGCAACGTCCGGTGGTATTGTTTACCCGCGGTCATGGTGAACTGAATGAGTTACAAACCACCGACCTGGAACGCGGCCTTCAACAATTTTATGATACAGATCGAATTACACTGGATTCTGTAGTCAGTTTGTCGCCCGATCAATGTGCCATCCTGGTAGTGGCCAGGCCCCGCGGAGCGTTTTCTGAAAAAGATAAATTCAAGATCGACCAGTATGTGATGAACGGCGGGCGTGTGCTTTGGATGCTGGATCAAATGAATGCCAGCCTGGACAGCCTGGGCGCCGGTGGCAAATTTATTTCTACCCCATATGAGTTGAAACTGGATGATATGTTATTCAAATACGGCATCCGAATCAATTCTGATGTAGTGCTGGATCTTCAGTGCACCAAAATCCCGCTTCAGATTGGCCAGGTTGGCAATCAACCGCAGTACCAGCTGTTTGACTGGTATTACCATATTGCCGCACAGCCGGAAGGCACCCACCCGATTGTGAAAAACCTAGATCGGGTAGAATTTCGCTTTGCCTCCAGTATGGACACTCTGCGCACAAAAACGGCGGTGAACAAAACAGTGTTGATGCGTTCCGGACAATACAGCAGAATGCAGTTCAACCCGGTAGAGCTCAATTTTGAAATCCTGAAATACGACCCAGACCCCACCAAGTTTGATAAAGGAAGAAAGAATCTGGCGGTGTTACTGGAAGGCAGTTTCCCTTCCAATTATGAGAACAGGGTGTCTGAAGAAATGATGCAAGGCATGCAACAATTGGGTATGACCTTCAAACCTGCCAGCTCCGCTACGCGTATGATCGTGATCAGCGATGGCGATGTAGCAGCCAATTTTGTGCGCGATGTGGAGAAAAAACAAACCCTGCCTCTGGGTTTCAATCGTTTTGAAAACAGCACTTACGCCAATAAAGACTTTATTATTAATGCCATTGAATACCTCATTGAGCCTAATGGCGTAATTGAGGCCCGAGCTAAAGAGGTGAAACTCCGTTTGCTGGACACCATCCGCACCCGCGAAGAACAAAACTTCTGGCGGGTACTGAATCTGGTATTCCCACTCTTGTTCCTGGGTGCGTTTGGCTGGCTATTTAACTGGTTACGCAAGCGCAAGTACGCGCAAACGGTGGACGGTGAACGGTAGACGGTGGCATTTATCTTGAGATTTATTCCTTGCACTTTTTGTCCAAAACTAAACAGGAGTAGAACATTACCGTCAACCGTAGGCCGTCAACCGTAGGCCGTCTACCGTCTAAACGCATCGATTTTCTCCAGCAACCATTTTTTGGGCATTACCGAAGATGCTTTTTCGATTCGACTGCTGAGTTTGTTGATTTTCTGATGATCTCTGGGGGTTAGCACGGTCATGCTTTTTACATAGCTCAGGAAGTTGAGGTATTCCATTTTCTGCGTTTTGGAGATTTGTTTGTTCCTGCGCAGATAAATTTTGAAGCTGTCGATCAGGGAATCCAGCACGATAAATTCTCCCAGTTCAAAGTAAGTTCTTACCAGGAGTTGTTTGGCGCTCAGGGCGTACACCAGATCGCTGTACTCCACATCCTGAATCAAGGCAATGACCTGTCTGAATTTCTTTTGATGGAAATGAAGACTGGCCAGGTTGAAGGTGCGCGCATTTTCCCGGATATCTGAAGGAAGAAACGGCGTATAGGTTTCAATAAAAGATTGCACCCAGGCGTATTCACCAACGCCCAAGCCTACGGTAACAATGTTTTTAAAGAGTCCTTCAGATAAATTGCCGGATTCGAGCAGGATATCCTTTTGGATGATCTTTTTAAAGATATCGAACATTTCCCGGTAATACTCCCGTTTTCCCTGGTTAATCTTAATGGCACAGTAGTTCTGGGCGATTTGATAACACTCCCTGAGATCGCCCGGAGAAAGTGCATGACCTTTGTTTTCAATGGTTTCCAAAAGCGTTTTGTAATGCTCATCGTTTTCCTGTTCAGAAAGGCACTGTACAATCTTTTCATAGATAGCCAGCAGAGGTAGCTGCTGAAACTCCGGTTGCTGGATGCTTTCCAATACCTGAGCCGATAGTAACAACTCCTTTTCACTGGCCCTGGAGCGTGTATACAGCAGCCAATTGACAAAATACTTCAACTTTTGGGTGAGATAGAAATACTCCAGATATCGATCTGCGGATAACAGCTTATCGGCATAACCAGTGGTGGTAATGGTTTTAGCTGCCCGGGTAAAAATCTGATGCTGAATATTAAAACAGGCGTGGTAGTGTTCCGAAGAATGCTCCGATAGCTCGGACAGTAATTTTTGAATTTGTCGTTCCACACCTGCCAGGTGCTTCCTTAACTCCGGCTTATCGAGCAGGCGCTGCAAATCCAGTGCTTTCGCCAGCGGGTTTTCCTTGCGTGCTTCAGCCGCCAGAAAGTCCAGACACAACTGACCTAAATCAGAGCTCATGCGTCGAAGCTGAGCATCGTTAAAACTTTCCCTGGGATACAAACGTTTCCACAATTGTTGTTTATGCTGTACAAGGGCAGATTGCTCACGTAATGACTGATCTAACGCGTCAAATAAAGGCACCAAGTCCGGCTGATCGTTCAGATAAGGCGAAAGCAGATACTTCCGAAAGCGGTTGCGCTCCACTTTCGTCAGCGTTTGTATAAGTGTAATTAATTTATCACCGACCATGGCTGATTAAAAATTAATAAACCCCATACCCCCCCCCCTCTGGTCTGATTGTTGCTGTATTTTGCCAGATAGCTGACCATTTGAGTAATTAGCATTGCAGTAAAGGAGTAAATTTTCACATGTGCGGTCAACATAAAGATTTGATTTTTAATTCTTTATGTCTGATTAATCGTTTATTTTTTTCCGGCAAGTTAGCTAAATTGTATTTAATTGCATCTAAAAGTGCCTGCATATTTGTATCATGGATGAATAGTTGATGGAAACTGACAAGACGCTTTTATGGCTTAAAGTGCAAGTCTGACTTCCAACACCTAATGATCTGCTCTGGATGTAAAACCAACCAAAACCCGGTATTAACCGTCTTTAATCCTTGTCCTGAATTTTTTCAAACTTGTAAGCAGATGAAAAAACAACTTTACTTTCTGCTTTTTTTAGGGTTAGCAGGTCTTCTTTCCACTCCTGTTTACAGTCAATGTGAGCGTGTAGGGTGGGTTGCAGGTGTTATGCCTGGCTGTGGCGCTAAAATCATTGATCTGGACAACGGAGCAACACTCCGGGCTGTTATCGGCGCAGATGGCCTTACCGGGGGTCAGATATTCAGTTTTACTTCAGAGTCTGCTCCATTGCCTCCTGGCTGTACTTCCGGAAATTTACCGGTAGTAGCGCTGACCTGTGTTTCCAACCAGTTGCCTTGCAAAGCCGTTTTTGCGCGTATCCCCGTTGCAGAGAAGTTGCTCACATACAAACTTGTTGCACATTTGTATGATGCTTCTGCACAGCAATGCCAGTGGGATTTTGGCGACGGCACTACCGGCACAGGTGTGATTGTGGAACACACCTATGCTTCAGAAGGTGAATACAATGTTTGTCTGACGGTTTCTGATGCTTTCGGTTGCCAGGTGCAAAGTTGTCTGACGCTTACGGCTACCAAAAATGATTACAACTGGTGTGGATTCGATATGCAGGTGACTGCTATTGGTACCGAACTTCAGGGGAGATTAATAGAGAATGGGAGCGGCTCCAGCCTGGCCGACATTGATTCGGTTCAGTGGTTTTACAATAAATCCAGTCAGTCCATTTCTGAAGCACCGGCATTCAGTGCTACGCTGCCGGATAATGGCATTTATACTATTTGCGTCAACTATAAGGTTGTTGACCCGTTCGATGGCAGTATTTGCCGCACCTCACAATGCCGCACCATTACGGTGGCAGAAATGGAGTGCCTCAATCCAGCGCTTGCTGACCCCGGGAAGTTGTGTCCCAGCGAAGAACAGCTTGATGCTCCGGTTTGCGGTTGCGATGGCATTACCTATGCCAATGAATGTGAAGTACTTGCTTCAGGCGTAGCGAAGTGGTGGGCCGGAGCATGTGGTTCTGTTGTAGGAAATTGCATCACGAAAATGGAGGCTCAAATCCTGAGTGGCTCTCCGGATGCCGGTTATCTCGCGCAGTTCGTCAACCACAGCAACGGTAACTTCCACTTTGCACAATTGGATTTTGGAGATGGCACTCCGCTTTGGGAAGGTGTGCTTTGGGACACCATCGTACACCAGTACGATGCCGGCGGTATCTATAAAGCCAATCTGACGGTTTGGAGTAACAATGGTTGTATTTCTTCGGTTACGCAACTCATTGTTACAGACGCCGCCATGATGACGGCCGAAACCCTTCCACCTGTTACAGACTATGTAATGCCCGGCGATGCCAACCGCGATCAAAGCGCCAATGTATATGACCTGCTCAATCTGGGTGTAGGACATACCAACAAAGGTGCGCCAAGGCCGGAAGCTCATACCAACTGGATCCCTCAATTTGCGCCCAACTGGGATCATACCCTTCAGAACCATGTAAACTACAAGCACTTCGATTGCGATGGCAATGGCGAGGTGAATGAATTAGACGCGGACGTCATCAACCAGCACTATGCGGCTATTGACACCTCATATGTGCCATATTTGCCGGATGTTCCACAATTACGACTTGAATTTGAAAGTGATACACTGATTGTTGACCCAGATAATCCTGCAACAGTGCTTATTCCGGCCACCATTCGGCTGGGCAGCCCCAGCGATCCCGCTCTTGGTTTGTACGGCTTATCGTTTGCGTTGAAATATCCTGAATACGTTAACCATAACCCGGATACGGATTATGATGATGATTTCTTTGGCACCACCAATCACCTGCTCTGGCTTGCCAAAGATGTGCATACCCGCAATCAGATGGATTTCGGCATCACCCGAAAGAATGGCCAGCCGGCCAACGGTTACGGGCGATTAGCTAAAGTAACCTTTGCGGTAGATTATATCATCATCATTGATGTGATTGAGCGCGGAGAACAGCAGATTGCTCCTTTTGTAGTACCTATTCGCGGGGTAAAAGCCATTGATAAAAACGGCAACAAGTTTGAAATTTCTGTACCGGAGGCTCAGGATACCATTTGGATCAAAACCATCAAAACTTCCAAGACACAGGAGGATCTGTTGCAGGCAAGGGTGCAACTTAGCCCTAACCCTGCCACTGAATTAGCTACCCTCACCACCGCCGGCCTGGAAGTTGCTTCCATTGAGGTGATGAATAGTTTGGGCCAAAAAGTTCGGAATCTGCAACCCAGCAACAGCTCCAACACCCAACTGGATGTTTCCGGCTGGACCAGCGGTGTATACGCTCTTCGTATCCTTACAGATGAAGGATTGGTGGAAAAGAAACTGGTGGTGAAGTGATGGAGGGGGTATTTAAGTCATTTAAGGGTCATTTGAGGGTCATTTGAGGGTCATTTAGTGGGCATTGACTTAGCGTATTTAGTCATCTTGAGCATAGCGAAAGATCTGGCTCTACTGCTCAGCAACCTAACTACACGCAGCCAAATCTGTGTAAAATCTGTGCAAAAAATCTGCGTGAAATCTGTGTGAAAACAGCCTAACGCCTCAATATCAGATCTTTCGCTACGCTCAAGATGACAAATAATGACCCCTAAATGACCCCCTAAATGACCCAAATTCCCCCCAATCCCCCCAAATGACTTAAATACCCTACATTTGCCCAATGATCCTCTGGGCGAATATCTTCCTGGGGCTGGCTATTGTTTATTCCGGCCTATGTGTGCTGTTCTATTTCGGGCAGGATTTGTTCTTTTTCCGTCCGGAGCGCCTGGCCAATTCTTTCCGGTATCAGTACCCTTTCCCGTTTACGGAAATCAATTTCGACATGGAAGACGGAGGCATGGTAAATGCTTTGCATTTCCGCGTACCCAACAGTAAAGGCGTGGTGTTTTACGTCAAGGGCAATTCCAGAAGCATCAAAGGCTGGGGCAAATTCGCAAAGGATTTTGTGGGCAAAGGATTTGACTTTTTCATCCTGGATTTCCGCGGATTTGGCAAAAGCAGGGGGCACAGAACAGAACAAACCCTGATTAACGATCTGCAGCATGTATACCAATGGCTGGCAGATGAGTATACAGAAGAACGGATTGTACTCTACGGACGCTCCCTGGGAAGTGGCCTGGCCGCAC
Organism: Saprospiraceae bacterium; assembly: GCA_044347755.1. GTDB lineage: Bacteria > Bacteroidota > Bacteroidia > Chitinophagales > Saprospiraceae > M3007. Next base: position 5,562 of record JBIKUE010000132.1, on the reverse strand, counting down.
GTATTGCTTCGTGGAACCGCCCTAAGTTGCTGATTCTGGATTGTCCGTATTATTCGTTTTTACATCATGTCCGGCGTTATGGCTTCATCCTGCCGCTGCGCTGGCTGCTCCGTTATCAAATCCGCACAGATCGGTTTATCAAAAAAGTCCGGTGCCCGATCCATATCCTGGGCGGAACCAAGGACCGGCTGATCCCTTTCCGGCAGAGTGAAATGCTTAAAAATTTGGTTCCAGATAACATTACCCTGCATCCCATCGTTGGCGCGGGGCACAATAACCTGCCAGAATTTCCGGAATATCACGACCTGTTGTATGATTTACTCCATGAGGCGTTTGAAACGGACCAGCAGTGGAAAATGGCCGCTTGAGTGAATGTGGGGAATGTGGGGAATGTGGGGAATGTGGGGAATGTGGGGAATGTGCTAAATTAGAATCCATTTGATTATTATTTCATGCAAAAAACTGTATTTTTTCTGCTTTTGTGGCTTCCGTTAGGATTGATGGCCCAGAAAACCAACTCGCCCGCAGGATCCGGTAAAGCGCCAGCTAAAACGGCGGCGCCAGCCAGTAATGCGCCAACGCCAAAACCAGCTGTGGCTACGGCTACAGCCAAGGATACTGCCATCACCAGGTTGTTTGAAAAGCCGTCCGAAATCAAATGGGTGAAAAACTTTAAAGGTCGCCTGGACGATGCCTCTGTGGTGGATCTCTCTTTGGGTTTTGATGGCCGCAACTGTCGTGGCTACCTAACCTATGCCAAAAGTCGGATCCGCTTTCAGCTTTCCGGCACCCTGGACACCTCAGGATTTGTGCTACAGGAACGCGATTTATCTCGCAACATTACCGGCCAGCTAAAGGGAACCCTGCAAAACCGACGTCTGGAGGCCGACTGGACCAATGCCGATAACTCCCTGGGAGGCAAACTGGAAGCTGAAGAAGTAGCACCCGGACAAACCGTAACTCTGAACTGCTCAGACAATAAATGGAGCAGCAGATACATCACCCGATATAACGGTGCTCGCTGCGATATGATACTGGTTCGTTCTCATAACGGAGGCCTCGATGGGTTTTTATGGGTAGAATCTGATGGGCGAACCTATCGGCTGAAGGGTGAAATCAAAAACAATAATACTTTTGAAATGGAGGTATTGGGCTCCGCTGACAGGCTTGCTGCTCTTTTGAGCGGCAAAATGGTGCCCGGGCAAAACGCTGAAGTCAATTGGGTAGGAAGCGGAGAGCGGCGTACCTTCAAATTTACCCTTAAGGATCATTTCCTGCTGGGCTGCTATGAGTATGCAGATTATGCCACCAGCTATGATGTGCTATATCCGCGCACTCCATGCCCGAGTTGTAATACCCAGCTCGATGAACAAATGAACAAGTGGATAGAAAGGTGCCAAACTACCTTCAACGAGAAAAAGATGAACCTTGATCCGGGATCCCGTGCACGTCAGCGCGCCAGCGCATGGCCGGAAATTGCCAGTTGGACGGATCAGTTGTTTACCGGTTATATCACTTTTTCAGACACCTGGAATGCTCAACCGCAGGGGATATCGTTTAACTATGATCTCAGAACTAATAAGGAACTCCTTCTTGATGATCTGTTCAACAAGGGTTTCAACGCCAAGCAATACCTTAGCGACTGGGCCAACCGGGAAATGCCCAAATTGCCCGGCTTTGCCGAAAATCCAAAATATAGGGAATGGTTAAGCAAAGAAGGGTTTCCGTTGTTTACACTTCGGCGGGAAGGTCTGGAGATCAGCACCTTGTTCCACCCGGAGTATGGCAGACAAACCCTTTTGGTGCCTTATTCCGGCCTTAAAACCTATTTTAAAAAGGACCTTCCGATTGCGGAGTTTTTAAAATAGGTCGTTTGGGTCATTTTGAGGGTCATTAAGGGTCATTTTAAGGGTCATTTTAAGGGTCATTTTGAGGGTCATTTATAGCTATTAAGGCCTAAGACATCCTGTCCTAATACCACCCAAACAACCCCTAAATGACTAAAATGACCTAAATGACTCAAATGACCCCTCAATGACTCAAATGACCCAAATGACCCAAATGACACTAAAACAACCCCTAATTGACGCTCAACATACATGGAAGACTGGCAAATTGATTTTGAATGGTTGCGTACCCAGCATATGGTTAAAGAAACCATGCGCAGAGAAACCTTACCGGATCTGAACACCGTGTTGTTCCTGATTGGCATACAGGAATTGGGTAGATGGAAAAAATCTTTCTCCAAGGAAGAAAAGCAGGACCTCATGCACATCGCCGTTTGTCGGTTACTCAGTCAGGAAGGATATTTTGAATTTGTGGGCCGGGATGAAGATGGCTGGCCTCACTATCGCCAGGCGCTTGAAATGCCGCCCCGAAATACGGTTGAACAGGAAAAACTCCTGAAGATTCACGCGGTGCGTTATTTTCAGGATTGGGAAAAGGAATAATCTTCGCTCCATGCACACCCACAGCCTTTTTGAACTTAATGAGCACATCCGCCGGATTATGGCGCTGAATTTTCAGCAGCCTCTGTGGATCGTGGCAGAATTGGCTCAGGTAGGCGAATCCCGGGGGCACAGATATCTGGATTTGGTGCAAAAGGAAATAACCGGAGAGATCATTGCACAAGCACAAGCAGCCATCTGGGCTTCCGAATTCCGGCAAATCAATGCCCGTATGCCGCAGGGATTACTGCCTTTATTGCAGGAAGGACTGCAATTGCGGATGCAGGTTCGGCCGGAATTTCATGAGCGCTATGGATTGAAATTGCACATTACGGATATAGATCCGGCGCATACTTTTGGGCAATTGGATTTACTGCGCAGGAAAACCATTCAAACCCTGCAGGAGGAAGGACTGCTCCAACAAAACCGTTCAATCCCTTTGCCGCTGGTGATACAACGTATTGCCGTTATTAGCAGCGAAACAGCAGCCGGATTGCAGGATTTTCGGGAGCATCTCCATGGTAATAATTTTGGATATACTTTTGATTGCCAATATTTTACCGCTGCCGTACAAGGAAAAAATGCAGAAGTTGAACTGATTGCTGCCCTGGATCAAATAGCAGCCCGCCGGGCGGAATTTGATATCGTTGTTATAGTACGCGGGGGCGGCGCCCGACTCGATTTGATGGCGTTTGACGCACTGGAGCTGTGCAGAAAGGCAGCTCAAATGCCCTTGCCCATTTTAACGGGAATTGGTCACGACGTAGATGAAAGCGTGATGGATATGGTGGCACATACCTCTCTGAAAACCCCCACTGCTGTGGCTGATTTTCTGGTACAGCACAATTTGTTTTTCGAAGGAGAAGTGCTGGAAGCAGCCCAAACCCTGGAGCAAATTACCCTTAACACCCTGAAATATGCACAACTGGAAGTGGATCGGGCAGAAACAACCTTGCAGTTCTCGGCCCGCGAACGAGCAAGGCAGTGTCAATACGAATTGGATATTGCCCTTCAAAAAATTCCCTTGCTGACCCGAAACCTGCTCAACCGGCATCATCAAATGTTGGAGCAAAATCTTGCACTCTGTCAAAATCTTCACCCAAATCAGGTATTGCGGCGTGGGTATAGCATTACCCGAAAAAACGGACAGGCTTTGCGTTCAGCAAATGACACGGTGCCTGGAGATATACTTGAAACGCAACTGGCAGAAGGGATAATACAGTCCCGTGTAGAATGAATTTATCGCAGTGTGTTTTTGCTTTTCCGTCGAATTATATTCGAAGAATATTCGAAGAATATTCGACATTTGCCAGCCGCACGACCATCCCACAAGGGAGGAGTATACCAATGTATATCAAGTGTTCGTTTTACCAACAATAGTTGTTATCCCAGAAAGCCTGAATCCGTGACGATGAGATATCTAACCGCCTTTATTCTCTTTTTTTCAGGTTTACACATGCTATCCGGCCAATCGGTAGCAGAACTGGAGGCCAAATTCAACCGATCTTCCTCCAAAACAGATCGATTGATCTATGCCTTCCAGATTGCAGAAAAATCCCTGGCTGCCAACAATGCAAAAAAAGCCTCTGACTTTGCCATGCGCGCCAATCAATTGGCCGTAGAGATTGGCGACAAACGTCGTGAAGCTGATGCTGCCGTTTTGGCTGCCGATGCAGAATACAGACTGCGTAATTACAAAGAGGCTGCCGGCCGGTTTAATCGCGCCTGGAATACTTCCCGCAACTATGGTTTCCGTGATCTGGTACTTACCAGCTCCGAAAAGCTTCAGGATATCGCCATGAAGCAGAACGACATGAAGGAAGCACTAAAGTGGAGCACCGAAACGGTCAAATACCTCAAGGAGTCTGGCGGTGGAGTACGTGGGGGTGGCGAATCGCTGCGCCGATTGGAAAACCAACTGGCGGCAGCAGAGGCCGACAACCGTTCCCTTCGCGAACAATTAGCTGCTGCCACCGGTCAATCCCAGGTATTGCAAAACACCTATCAGAGCCAGCTCAAGGAGGTTGAAGAAAAAACGCAAATGGAGCTCAGCGAGAAAGACGCTGCACTTTCACAGGCTTCTCAAACGGCACTTAAGGCTGATTCTGCCGCAAAGGTTTACTCTCTCCGGGTTAAAAACCTCACGGAAGACCAGATGATCGATTCCATCGTGAAGGCACAGCAGGAGCGTGAAATTCAGGAAAAAAAGACCCGACTGGCAGAAGCTGAACTGCTCCGCGAACAGAGTGACAATATGCGCAACGTACTGGCGCTGGTGGTAGTGTTTGTGTTGTTTCTGGCTTTATTGTTCTATGCCCGTTTCCGCGCCAAAAAACGCATGGCCAATGAGTTGTCGCAAAAAAATGCCCTCATTGAAGAAGAACAAAAACGTTCCAACAGCCTCCTGTTGAACATCCTTCCGCCGGCCATTGCGGAGGAATTGAAAGCCCGCAATAAAGTAGCCGCAAGGAAATATGAGCAGGCTACCGTGATGTTTATAGATTTCAAAGGATTTACCAATGTGGCAGAAAAACTGAGTCCTGAACGACTGGTTGAAGAACTGGATCTGTGTTTCTCGAATTTCGATCAGATCATCAGCAAATACAAAATTGAAAAGATCAAAACCGTTGGCGATGCTTATATCTGTGCCAGTGGCCTGTCTGATATGAACGTCAATCCGGCTGACATCGTAAAGGCTGCTCTTGAAATACAGGATTTTCTCCTGGGCCTTAAAGCCGAGCGCTTGAGTCAGGGTCTGCCCTATTTCGATGCGCGGGTAGGCATACACACCGGCCCGGTAGTAGCCGGCGTGGTAGGCGCCAAAAAATTTGCCTATGATATCTGGGGGGATACCGTAAACATTGCCGCGCGCCTGGAAGAACAATGCGAAACCGGACGTGTAAATGTGAGCGAAGACGCGTATTGGCTAGCCAAATACGAGTTTGAATGGCAACATCGCGGTAAAATCCCGGCCAAAAACAAAGGGATGATGGATATGTATTACGTTACCGGCATCAAACAATATTAACGGCTATGCGCCGATACGGACTCATCGGACGGTCGCTGGGACATTCCTTTTCCCGGGGGTATTTCACGGAAAAGTTTAGGCGAGAGC
>JBIKUE010000131.1:0-12560 GCA_044347755.1 Saprospiraceae bacterium | reverse complement strand
CAGAGCAACGCGCCCTGCGCAACCGACTCCGCGCCAAATCCCGGCTTCTGGGCGATACACTGCAAGCATCTGGCCATCAGGATATAAACCTATTAGCCTACGAACTGGCCTACGAATACTGGCACCGTATGCTCTTTGCCAAATTCCTGGAAGCCAACGACCTCTTGATGCACTCCAGTGGCGTGGCCGTCACCATGGAAGAATGCGCCGAGCTGGCCCACGATGAAGGCTACGCCGACAAATGGGCTGCCGCTTCCGCCTACGCTTCCCGGATGCTGCCTGCCATCTTCCGGCCCGACGACCCGCTCATGCAAGTAGATTTTGCCACGGAAGACCGCATACGGCTCGAAACCCTGCTCGATGCCGTCACTCAGGAATCCTTCACCGCCGATGACAGCCTGGGTTGGGTGTACCAGTTCTGGCAAAACGAAGCCAAAGCAGCCATCAACGCCAGCGGCGACAAAATAGACGGCGCCCGTTTGCCTGCAGTGACCCAGCTCTTCACCGAGCCGTACATGGTGCATTTTCTGATAGATAACACGCTGGGCGCTTGGTGGGTAAGCCGGCACCCGGGCGAGACGTCCCCAGTGAAGTTTGAATACCTGCGTGTACTGGAAGATGGCTCACCAGCTGCCGGAAAGTTTGAAGGATGGCCAGATAAAACGGCCGAAGTAACGTCCTTAGACCCCTGCATGGGCTCCGGTCACTTTGTAGCCGCCTTATTCCCGGTGCTTGCCCGCTTGCGCATGCACGAGGAAGGCTTGAGCGCTGAAGAAGCCACCGACTGCGTGATCTCGGAAAACCTGCACGGACTTGAACTCGACCCGCGCTGCACCCAGATAGCAGCATTCAACCTTGCCCTCACGGCCTGGAAGTTTTGCGGGCATTACAAGGCCTTGCCTGAAATGAACCTGGCTTGTAGCGGGATAGCGCCCAAAGGCAAATTTGAAGACTGGCTCAAACTCGTAAGCCGCGAAACCGACCCCGCCAAAAAACAACGACTGGAAAACGGCCTGGAGGCGATGTACCGCCTCTTCCAGCAAGCACCGGAATTGGGCAGTCTGATTGACCCCTCGACCATCAAGCCGGATATATTCACGGCTACTTTTGAAGAGCTTGAGCCGTATCTCGACAGTGCCTTGGACCAGGAACAGGACAAAGACCAGGTAGAGCGCGGCGTTTTGGCTGCAGGCATTGCCCTTGCAGGAAAACTGCTGGCCAAAAAATATACTTTACAAATCACAAATGTACCCTACTTAAAACGAGCTAAGCAGGGTGCGGTGATGAATAGTTACTGCGACCTCCATTATGTCGAAGCCAAAGGCGATCTATCTACGGTATTTTTGGATCGGATGTTGAAAACTGCCATCCCCGGCGGAACTGTATGTTCCGTAATCCCTCAAAACTGGTTGTTTCTGACAACTTATAAAAAATTCCGGGAGAGGCTACTAAAAAACCAAACCTGGGACTTTGTAGCCCGACTCGGCCCCGGCGCGTTCAGCCAAATTAGCGGCGAAGTGGTGAAAGCCATTCTGGTTGCTGTAACCCAAACCCTAGTTACTAAAACTCATTTTTTCCTAGGACTCGACGTTTCCGATGCACCCAATTCTGCTGAAAAAGATGTCTCCTTAAAGCAAGTAGAATCAGTGTTGCTTAACCAGATTGACCAGTTAAAGAATCCAGATTCAAGGGTAGCAATGGAGAGTAATCATAGTATTTCATTGCTTTCAAACTATTCAGAATGCTATGCAGGTATTCTAAATGGAGACTCACCGCGATTTTTAAAAAAATACTGGGAAATCAGTTGCCTTGGAGAATTATGGGCTTTCCAGCAAACTACTGTTGAACAGAGTATTTATTTTGGCGGCTTTTGTCAAATTGTTTTCTATGATAAATTAAAAGGCCATCTTAGGGAAGAGAAATGGATTAGGAGAGAAAAATTGCATGATAGTGATCAACGAGGTAACAAAGCTTGGGGTAAATGGGGGATAGGTATTAGTTCTATGGGGACACTACCAGTGAGCCTTTTTACAGGTGAAAAATTTGATTCTAATGTTGCGGTTGTACTTCCACATATATCCGCCCACCTCCCCGCCATTTGGTGCTTTTGCTCCTCCTCCCAATTCCACGAAGTAGTCCGAATAATTGACCAAGCCCTAAAAGTCACCAATGCCACTTTGGTCAAAGTCCCCTTCGACCTTGACTACTGGCAAAAAATAGCCGCTGAAAAATACCCCAACGGCTTACCCCAGCCCTACAGCGACGACCCCACCCAATGGCTTTTCCACGGGCATCCCATCCAAGCCGAGCGGCCGCTTCAAGTGGCCCTGGCGCGGCTACTTGGCTATCGCTGGCCGGCAGAAAGTGATGATGAAATGGAACTCTCGCCCGAGGCCCGGGAACTGATCGGGGCCGTACAAGCTTTCAACACGCTCTCCGATGAAGATGGCATTGTTTGTATCCCATCCGTAAACAGCGAGTACGCTGGGGCTGAGCGCCTTCGGGCCTTCCTGCAGGCGGTGTACGGCGAGGCCTATGGCAATGCCACAATCACTCAACTACTAGCCCAGGAAGGCAGCAAAAAGACCAACCTGGAAGACTGGCTTCGCGAGGAGTTTTTTGAGCAACATTACAAACTCTTTCACCACCGGCCCTTCCTCTGGCATATCTGGGATGGCCGTAAGGATGGTTTCAGCGCCATTGTCAACTACCATCTCCTCACGAAAGAAAATCTTCAAAAACTGATCTACACCTATCTCGGCGACTGGATACGTCAGTGCGAGGCCAAGGTAAAAGCCGGGGAGAGCGGCGCGGAGGGCCTGCGCTCTGCCGCCCTACAGCTCAAAGAAAAACTCGAACTCATCCTCGAAGGCGAACCGCCCTACGACATCTTCGTCCGCTGGAAACCCCTCGAACAGCAGCCCCTCGGCTGGAATCCGGACCTGAATGACGGTGTGCGGCTCAACATCCGGCCTTTCATGCAAGCAGAAGTGCTCCGCAAAAAGCCCAACATCAAGTGGGGCGTGGATCGGGGCAAGAATCCACCAGGGAGTTATTGGGGGGAGGTGAGGGATAATGATCGACACCTTACGTTGACGGAGAAAAGGGTTGCTAACAAATAAAAACTTAGAAAAAATGGCAACGGTATTAATCAAATTTACCAATGAAGGGCAATACAATCCTTCTAATTCAACGATTACCTATGAAGATGGGTTACATTCAAGATGGTCATCCGTATACAGTAAATTAAAAAAAGGTGACACTTGTATTTTTCACTCCGATAGCAACCAGCTTTACGTTGGAGAGTACCAGTCAAGCATATTAAACACATCAGTTACTTTCGGGAATATCAGAAAAACAAGCATTAAACTGGATGATCTCCTAAGAATCCATCTTTTACAACCCGAAACAATTTCTGTATTTAAAAGGCCTCCTGGACCAGTCCTAAAGGAGGATATTGATGTTAATATAATATTTCAAGATGCAAGCAATAGAAAATTCATTTCTTTCTATGCGATAAGAAAGGGTAAAGAAAGTTTGTATTTGCCAAGGCTTTCTGAAAACGATAGGGTAGTCCTTATTGATGATTCAGATAAAATAACAGACTTATGTATAGTGGAAAATGGGGCTTTAGACTCCAAAATTATGGGAGCAGATTTGTTTCAAGCAAAAGGGAAAGACTTGCAGGAAATTCTTAATATCCACAAGTCGATTCAAAATGAGAGAGGACTTAAATCCTCAAACAATGCAAAAAGTATTGAACGATTAATTGACAATCTTGCCAAAGTTGGTTTTTACCAATTCAAAAGCTTTAGTGAATATTACAATGCAATTCACAATAAATCTGCTTATAATTCACAATCACCTTCAGAAAGTGATGGAAATAGTACAAAATCTAGTGACGATTTCATTTTGGAAGAAGAAATTGACTTTAATTACGCACTCAACACCATTCTCTATGGCCCCTCGGGGACTGGCAAAACATACTTCACAAAAAATCTGGCCATTCAAATCATAGAAAATAAAAGTGAGGAGGAGATCAAATTAGCCTATCCAGATAGAGAAGACCTCAATCGGGCATTTTTGAAATACCAAAAAGAGGAGCAAATTGGTTTCGTCACATTTCATCAATCTTTTGGGTATGAAGATTTTATTGAAGGAATAAAGCCGTTGCCACCCTTATCAGATGAAGACAAGGCAGTTCAATATGCAGTTGTAGACGGCATATTTAAAAGAATATGTACCGAAGCGACTTTTTCTTTAGCAGTCCAAGCTAAAGTGGAGCCATTGGAAAAGGTGATGGATTTCTCTCAATTGTATGACAAATTTATAAATAATATTCAAGAAGGCTTTTCGCAAGGAAAGCCCCAAGAATTAGAAACTGTAAGTGGAGGTAAGATTATAATAGATGGAGTTTCCGAACGTAATAATCTGATTGTCAAGCATAAGAATAGCAATAAGACCTACGTGGTATCAAAGGATAGATTGACCAAGCTTGCCAGTGAAATTTCTGACTTGCAGGCAGTTAGTAACATTGATGCAACATTTAGGGAAGTGATTGGGGGAAGTAACTCTACGGCATATTGGGCAGCCTTAAATGCGATCAGAAAACTAAAACCTACAAGCCCGGGAAGTATCCGTGATTTTTCTACTTTCAGCTATGAAGGTAAGAAAAGTGCCATTGAGCAATTTGAGTTGAAAGAATATGATGCAGAAAACGCTGATAAGTTTGTGTTGATTATTGATGAGATCAACCGGGGCAATGTTGCGCAGATCTTTGGAGAGTTGATTACCCTTATTGAAGATGACAAACGAATGGGCCAAAAAAATGCCCTAAAAGCCACGCTAACCTACTCCAATACTGCTTTCTCCGTTCCACCAAACCTTTACATTATCGGCACCATGAATACTGCCGATAGAAGCGTTGAGGCATTAGATACAGCACTTCGTCGCCGGTTTTCATTTGTAAAAATGGAGCCAAAGCCCGATGAATTACCTATTAAAATGATTGGGAACATTGATTTGGTTCTGATGCTAAAAACCATCAACAAACGGTTAGAAGTGCTGATAGATACCGATCATACGATTGGTCATGCCTGGTTATGGGACGTAGATAGCTTGGGTGGCTTGAAAAAGGCCTTTAAAGATAAAATCATACCCTTGCTTCAGGAGTTTTTCTACAACGATTATGAAAAAATTGGACTGATCTTAGGTAAGGATTTTGTGAAGCAAAAGCCAGCAAAGGAATATGTACATTTTGCCCCTTTTAAAGGCGATTCAGATTTGGCTTCTAGCTATCATGAGAAGACGATTTTTACCTTAGCAGAAATGGATGAGGAGATTACAGAAGCTTCATTCTTGGGCATTTATACTCAAAAAACAGATGAGTCGAAGTAACTTAATTCAACGCTTTGAGCATACCAAATTGCTAATAGGCGATGAGGGTTTTCAAAAGCCTCATTGGGATGCTTTGGCGGTTTATAATGAAAAGCACGGAGGTCAATTTTTCGATCTCTTGCACAATGGGGTCAAGTTCAAGGAATATGTAGGCGTAATTCAGGTGCGAAACCTTACCATCGAGATTTTGCCCAAAATAGACCGAAATGAATTTGATGAAAATGCGTGGCAGGGCATTCTACTCGATATGCTGCGAGAATGCCACTGGATGCGGGTACATAGCCATGAGAAGGCATCGTTGCAATACAAGCACAATTCCATCCTGGATGCCTATCTCGAAATCTACTTGAATGCCTGTGAGCGGCTGCTGCACGAGGGCTTGGTTAAAAAATATCGCAAGGAAGAAAGTAACTTGTTTGCGCTAAAAGGCAAATTGAAGTTCTCTCAGCACATCCGCCGGAATCTGGTCCATGAAGAACGGTTTTTCACGGAGCATGCGCTGTATGACCGCAACAACCTTTACAACCAAATTCTGCTCAAGGCGCTCAAAGTGATTCCTAAGTTCACGGTAAGCGCCGTCATTCGGGATAAATTGTCCAGGTTGTTGCTGGATTTTCCGGAACTACCTGATGTGTCCGTGACGGCGGAGACTTTCCAAAAACTCACGTATGACCGGAAAACGGAACGATACAAAGAGGCGATGGAAATAGCCGCCATGCTGTTGCTGAATTATCGCCCGGATATCCGGGGAGGGCACAATCATGTGTTGGCCATCTTGTTCGATATGAATGAATTGTGGGAGGAGTACTTCTTCCGTCGCCTGCGCGCGTCCCTTCCGCCAGGTTGGCAAATTCAGTCACAACCCAGAAAAGCCTTTTGGGCACTGAATGATTCCCATCAGCCGAAACAGATTAAACCTGATATTGTGCTCACTAATCCAAATCGCCAAAATATGGTGATTGATACCAAATGGAAAACGCCCAACGGATTTATACCGTCTGATGATGATTTAAAGCAGATGTTTGTGTACAACGAGTATTGGAATGCACAACATGGCATCTTGTTGTATCCATTGAACGAACCTGATGGCCCATTGAAGAAAATGATTGGCAAATACCCTGAACCAGTCCGGAGAAATGAAGTTCGAAGTAATTGCACCATCGCGAAGGTGGATATTCTGAAAACGATGGGCGAGAAGAAGGTTTTAAATAGTGACTTTATCGTCGATCACCTGATAAGATATATTGAATTGCCAGATTTGATGACTACCTCTTTGGAAGTGTCTGCACCCTTCTAATTGCGTACCTTTGTGCCTTCAAAAGTAAAATTTTGAAATCTGCTTAAAAACAACCTGCCCATGATTTCACAAGACGAATTAGTAAGGCTGATGGGTGATTTTGAAACTGATAGGGTGGAAAAAACCGTTTCAGTTTCAAAAGAAGACAAGTTTGGAGAGGCAATCTGCGCTTTTGCCAATGATTTGGCCAATCACAATCAGCCAGGGTACCTGATTGTGGGCGTTAATGACGACGGGTCTCCGAGCGGTTTAAAAGTGGAGGAGCAACTGTTGCAGACGCTGCTCGGTTTTCGCACGGACGGGCGCATCGTACCACCACCGGCGCTTACCGTAGCAAAATTTACATTCCCCGATGGTGAGGTGGCAGTGGTGGAAGTACAACCTCATTTTTTACCACCTGTGCGATACAAAGGCAAGGTATGTGTTCGCGTTGGTCCGCGTAGAGGTACTGCGAACGAAGCTGAAGAGCGAATCCTGAGTGAGAAACGCTCTGCTTTTGCACGCACCTTTGATGCCTTACCTTGCAAAGGCAGTAGCTTGGAAGATATCAGCATACCGTTGTTCAAGTTGCGTTATCTGCCTTCAGCCATTGATGCTGAGACGTTGGCCGAAAATGGCCGCGAATTGAAACAGCAACTGGCATCGCTGAAGTTTTATGATTTGAAAGAGGATTGCCCCACCTATGCCGGTATTCTGGTATTCGGTATAAACCCAAGATATTTTGTTCCGGGCGCTTATGTACAATACGTACGTTTCAAAGGCGAGGACGAAGCCAGTGATTTTGAATTTGAGCATCGTTTTGAGGGCGATCTCACCACACAGTTGGGCCTGATGGAGGGATTTATCAAAGCCAATATTGTCAAAATGGTGCTGCCGGAATTGGGTGGTGAGTATATTTCCAGCTATCCATTACGCGCCGTTAAAGAATTGCTCTTCAATGCGGTGATACATAAAGATTATCAGTCCAATGCCCCGGTTAAATTTTATGAGTTTTCCAACCGGATTGAAATTTCGAACGCAGGAGGTTTGTATGGAAAAGCCCGGCCGGAGAATTTCCCGAACGAAAATGATTATCGCAATCCGGCACTATCGGAGGCTGTGAAAAATCTGGGATACATTAACGCTTTTAATGTGGGCGTAAAAGCGGCCATAGCTGCGCTTGCAAAGAATGGCAGCCCCGCCCCGGAGTTTATCAAAGATCAGCCTACCTCGTTTTTGGTGAGAATCTTTAAGCGTGTATGAAGCACATTATCTTGCTTTGGAACGCCATGCCAGCAGTTTTATGAAAGCAACACTCCACAACAAACTTCTTGATAGCCTGCAAAAGGCCTCGCAGCACAACAGCCAGATCATGGTTCGTCCCGAGGTTATCCTCTGGCCCGACCCGGAACGGCAATGGGAGGGTGTGATCCATATAATGCAGGAAACACTTCCCGCATTATTGGTTTTGGGCGATTACCACCCCCTCAAACGCCAGGGACCTTCTATTTGGCTCAAATGTATGGTGGCCAATATGCTGCCGGAATCCGACTGGCCAACCGATACCACTCCGATCATTTATTTGCCCGGAATTGCTAAAAATGATTTCAAAAACATTGCAGACGCTGCACTCGATTTGCAACCGTTGATGGAGTATCAATGCACAGGCAATATTTTTACCCAGGTGAATGGCCGCGAGTGGACGGTATTGGCGTTCATGGAAAACCAACAAGCTGGCCTCGGACTAAAAGTTGCTCAGGACCCAGCAACAAAGGAGACACTGGGCAAAGCATTGCCCGTCATTTTTCAGGACGAAGACATTCAATACCCGTCTTTGGTGGATGCCAATTTCCTACATGGATTGTTATTCCCCAATGCCGAATCAGGCATCTTGAATTGGCTTTCCCTGGGGGATAAATTTCTGCTATCGCTATCCTCTTCAGAAGTGGATGGTTTTATTGACATTTGCCGCTCGCAGTATAAGTTTGAGCCCGATGTAAAAAACATGAGGGCCATTGCCGAAATGCTGGGGGCACAACGCAACAACAGTTGGATTAAAGTTTGGCAACACTACACCAATGCGCCCCATAAGTACCCGGAGATTGCTGATCTTCTACGCATGGCGAAGCCAGACGATCTGGGTAGCGGGATGTTTGCCTGCCCTGAACAAAGTTGGCCTCAAACCAACGAGGAGAAAGAGGAAGTTCTTCGTACAGGATTAGAGGCAGTATCCGAACTTCACCCAAAGGAGGCTTTGAAAAAGCTGGAAGCCCTTGAACAACAGCATGGTATGCGCAGAGCATGGGTGTGGGCAGAGTTAGGGCAGGCTCCTTTGGCCAAAGCGCTTCCACACTTGCTCCAAATGGCTGAAATTTGCACGGGCAGTTTTCCCATTGCTGAAATAAAAGAACTACAAAAGTATTACGAGCACACCGGCTTCAAGGCTGACCAGGCCATGCGCCGATCTTTAGCAGCCGTAAAGAAAGAAAAAGACAAATCTGCCATTATCAAGGTCATTCGAACCATATACCAGCCATGGTTGGAGTATATGACTCAAAAGTTCCAGGACCTCGTTGCTAAAGATTCTATTATATTTACGAACCCGGCGCCCATAACAGAATCGGACGAGTTCATTCTGTTCGTAGATGCAATGAGGTTTGAACTTGGAATGGAATTTTTCGAACGCATGGGTAATGCGGGATACAAGACCAGCATCACAGCTGGATGGTCTGCGATTCCGTCTTTGACGCCCACGGCCAAACCCGCCATTTCTCCTTTATCAAGTCTGGTTTCACCCAAAAGTAACTGTAACGAATTCCGGCCACAGTTATTAAACGGCAAAGACTTGCTTACCGCTACTTTCCGAAGTGCTTTGGCTGATGTCGATTGTATGTTTGTCAGCAGTGCAGCAGATATCCAGGTTGGCAAACGCCATTGGCAAGAGATCGGAGATATTGATACCAAGGGACACACAGAGCAGGCCGGTATCGTCCGGCGGATTGAAGAACTATTCGAGCAGATACAGGAAACGATTAGCACTGCTTTTGAAAAGGGCATCAAACGGATAAAGATTGTCACAGATCACGGCTGGCTCCTTTTGCCTGGAGGCTTACCCAAGCAAGAATTGAACCGAGACCTGGCTGAAACACGCTGGGGGCGTTGTGCTTTGATCAAAGAAGGTGCCAGTACGACACTTTTACATCTCCCTTGGCGCTGGAATCCTGGCATATACATCGCCTATGCTCCGGGCATCTCCTTTTTCAAAAAAAATGAGGAATACGCACATGGCGGTATTTCAATACAGGAGTGCCTGGTTCCGATGTTAACCGTGGATAGTAATCTTGCCGCCGTAAGCAACAGGGCGAAATTGAAAGATTTTAAATGGATCAACCTGACTTGCAAGATCGAAACGGACCATACTCCTGATGGGTATTTTGTAGATATTCGCACCAAATATGATGCTGCAGATACATCCATCGTACTCTCAGAGCGCAAATCAATCCGAGACAACAAAATAACTTTGATGGTGGACGATGATGCCATTGATAAATCTGCCACGGTTGTTCTTCTGAATGAGCAAGGCGTTATTTTGGATAAAAAACCTACCCTGGTGGGAGGATAAGGAAACAATATGAACCTAGACAAGACAGACCAGATAGCGGCCAAAGCCTTTGAAGGCTATATTGTTCGGAAGGATTTGCTGGAGCAGTTCCGCAAAACTTATCCTGTACCAACCTATGTCATAGAATTCCTGTTGGGGCGGTATTGCGCTACTACCGATGATCAGGAAATTCTTGAAGGCTTGGAAATTGTCAAGCGCCAGCTTCAGGATAGGACAGTTCGTCCGGGAGAGGAAGAATATTTTAAATCAAAAGCCCGGGAGAAAGGCTCCATCAAGCTGATTGACATCATTACTGCTAAACTTGATGCCAGAACGGACTCTTATGTCGCTACGCTGCCCAGTTTGATGCTGAATACAGTTCGCATTTCATCTGATTTGGTGAATGAAAACGACCGAATGCTCACGGGAGGGTTTTATGCCGAGATTGAATTGGAATATGATGGCGCTATAGCTCAAGAGAGCAATGGCCGACCTTTTGGAATAACCAACATCCGTCCTATTCAACTATCGCAACGTAACGTATTGGAAATACTTTATAAAGGCCGACAGCATTTTACCCTGGAGGAATGGAAGGACTTTTTGATTCGCAGTGTTGGTATGGAGCCTACTGAATTAACGGAGAGAGCCAAGAACGTACTCTTCGTGCGTATGATTCCTTTTGTAGAGCGGAATTACAATGTAGTTGAGTTAGGGCCTAGGGGCACAGGGAAATCACACCTGTATCAACAGATATCACCCTATTCTCATCTGGTTTCCGGGGGGAAAACCACTGTAGCTAAAATGTTCGTAAATATGGGAAGTGGTGAACGCGGATTGGTTTGTAAATATGATGTTGTGTGTTTTGATGAAATTTCCGGCGTTTCCTTTGATCAAAAAGATGGTGTAAACATCATGAAAGGTTACATGGAAAGTGGTGAGTTTAGCCGAGGCAAGGAGCCTATACGTGCTGATGGAGGGGTAGTTATGGTAGGTAATTTTGACGTAGATGTGGAGCATCAGCAACGGATCGGACATCTATTTGGGCCGTTGCCTGCGGAAATGCGCGACGATACCGCTTTCATGGATCGACTGCATGCTTTCATACCAGGCTGGGATTTCCCAAAACTAAACAAGTCCTATTTCACTAATCATTTTGGCTTGGTCAGTGATTTTTTGGCTGAATGTTGGACGCGACTAAGGGATAATAGTCGTATTTCTCAAGTGTTACCACGGGTGGATTACGGCGGTGCCCTCAGTGGTCGTGACACCACTGCAGTGAACAAAACAGTCAATGGGTTGCTGAAACTAATGCAACCCAACCCAGAGGAACCTATCTCTGATGAACTGCTGGAGTGGGCCATCAAGATTGCGCTTGAATATAGAAGACGAGTTAAAGAGCAACAAAAACGTATCGGATCGGCTGAATTTCGGAATACCCATTTCAGTTACCGAATTGGGGTTAATGGTGTGGAAACCTTTGTAACTACCCCAGAGATTCACAGTGAGAATACCATTGGAGAAGATCCACAACCTCCGGGTCAGGTATGGACGCTCAATATGGGAGGCCAGGATGATTCTGCCGGCTTGTACAAGGTGGAAGTAAACATCGGCCAAGGCAGTGGTGTGAAAATCCTAAACAAGCCAGCCCCGCCGGCTTTTCAGGAAAGCGTGCGTTTTGCAGAGCAAAACCTTTATAGTAAATCGAAAGAATTGGTGGGCGATAGAGATCCGAGATCCCATGAGTTTTCCATCCAACTTCGGGCTTTCGACGCTTCCAAAAGTGGGAACGGCTTGGGAATGGCCGTTTTAATGGCATTCTGTAGCTCCATACTGGAGAGAAGCATAAAGGGAGGCTTAGTTATCATTGGGCAAATCAACCTGGGAGGCTCTATAGATTTGGTTTACAATGCTGTAAACCTTGCGGAAATTGCAGTTGAGAAGGGGGCTACTACTCTTTTAGTGCCGCTCAACGCCAGAAAGCAGTTGAATGATCTTTCAGATGAGATGGTTACGAAGATCAATATCCAGTATTATACGGACTTGAAGGATTGTTTGGTGAAGGGGTTGATGGAGTGAAAATTTAGAGAGGCTTACCAGTTGTGTTCACATTGATTAAGGCGAAGCCTCTTCTTTGAGAAAACGGCATGTTTTTTGGATAAGCGGTTGTGTCTGCCATAAATTGGGTAGATTTTGCTTTGCAAAAATTTACTAAAGAAAACGACATGTCTACATCCTCCACTTCCCAAGCGACAGAATCAGATCAAGCCACACCGAAGGATATTAAAT
>JBIKUE010000027.1:0-44728 GCA_044347755.1 Saprospiraceae bacterium | reverse complement strand
TTGCCGAAGAATGGAAGCAAAGGTGGACGGGACGGAATTTCGCGACTGGTCCAAAGTTTGGTTATCCCACGGGCATTCGCATCTGCTTTGAGGTCAGGATAAGCTGCCTGATTGTTGGCTTGCCCCATCTTGTCCTTTTTTGCCCATTCGTTGATGACATACTGGGCTACAATCCGCCCCAGGGAGTCGCCTGCAGACAAATCGCTTTGCACATTGGCGCCAGCCCAGAGTCGGCTGTTTTTATGCTCTTCCGCTTTTTCGTTGATATAAGAAACTTCACCCGGGAAGATGAACTTCAGGATTTCACGGGAAGCAGCAGCAATTACAGCGTCTTCAGAAGGGTAGGATGGGAGATCGTTCACTGGAATCAACGGCTGAATATCTGTGGCGTTTTTATATGGAGCCAGGCGATTGTGTTCAAACTTTCGTTTCCAGCAAGCTACCAATCCATCGTATTGGGCAACGCCCAATAAGGCAAACATGCGCGATGCTACAGGAGGGCTGCAAACAGGAAAGCGTGGGTATGCCGTTGGGTTGGCAGGGTCCGGAACCGGATAAGTGCCATCGGCATTGTAGTTTGGTGCAACGTTGTAGTTGGCGGCCAGTTCGCGGGCTATTTCATGCCAGCGGGTTACGCCATTACTCCCCCAGAAAATAGCAAGGTCTTTCTGTTCTGTACTAGCAGAAGCCATCGTTGCTCTTAACGCATCAAGTTCGGCCTGATACCCGGCAGTTCCGGCAGCATCCGGAGTTGGAACGATGGTTTTGCTGTCGTCAATAGACATGTAGGTTTTCCAGGCTCCGGCATTTACATCCAGGCTGGTTTCCGGATACGGCTGGATGGAGGCTGCTTCGGGTGGATTTTTATCACATTGAGTAAAGGTGATCAGTAGTCCAAACGACGAAATCAAGGTCAGTATATGAATCTTTTTCATGTTTTTTACGATGTTGGAATGAATGAAAATCAGTTAGCAACTTCCTTTTTATTGATATCCAGGAAGTACGTAGCCCCGGCAGCCCAGGTGAGCGATTCTCCCACGTTACGTCCCTGGAGCACCTGACTTACAGAGGCCAGTACAGCAAAACGTTTGGTGATGAAATATTTTCCAAAAATACCCACCTGCCCGGCAGCCATTTTATTGGTAGCCTGGGGAGCCTCGTTATAGCGGATATCATCGCCACTCAATCCGGTAAAGGCATCGTACCAAACCTCTGCCTGGTAACGAGGTTTGATGAAGCCAATTCTTGCAGAATAGTCGAAAACGTTGGGGACAGGCATTTCATCACTATAGATCAATTGATTGTCAAACAAGTATGAGTTTCTGTCAACCTTAATTGCACTTCGCCACGTATGACCTGCCTGGGCGGTTACATACAGCCCGAAATCAGCTGTATAGTTTAAAACGCCACGGAATGAAGCTGTTTTACTTTGTAAACCAATGCTAAATGGCAAAAGATCAGCGGTATAATTGGAAACCGGAGTGGATAAACCACCGGTTGCCTGAATTTTAAAGGCGCCTCCAAGAGCCCTTTTTTCCAGGATTTGGTATTTTACCCAAACAGCCAGATCCTGCAACCCCTTTTGTCCGGTGATATAACTTACATCAGAACTTGTCCAAATGTAAGGCAGCCCCAGCATGACATTGAGTTTGTCAGTTATCCCGTAGTTACCCATGAGCAGGGCACTTTGGGTAGTTAAGGTTCCAAGGTTTGAGTTTGATCGTTTGGTTTCGCCTTGCCAGTAGTTTTCCCAACTGCCGTTAGCATATTGCCCCAAAATACAGAGTTGTCCCTGTGGCATCATCAAGCCGTCAGTGGGTGTTTGTGCCGACAGGGTCAGTCCTGTTAAAACACAAATGATAGTGGAAAAAATTCTTTGCAACATGAGATGTAGTTTTTTAAAATCCTGGTGCAAACCTATGGCTACTGTAAACTTTAGCGCCTTAGAATCACATTAGAATTATCTTAGCCCCTGATTAGATGCTCTTAACCAACTAACACATGACTAAAATTGATGCACCGAATGCCCCCAAACCTGTAGGACATTATCCACATGCGCGCAGGGTGGGAAATCTGTTGTTTTTATCCGGAATAGGTCCAAGGGAGCCGGAAAATGATGGCGTGCCAGGGCTTGTTCGCTCGGCAGCCGGGAATTATATCGAATTCGACTTCGAAGCACAGGTGCATTCCGTATTCCGGAATGTTCGCACCGTGTTGGAAGCTTCCGGCGCGCAATGGGAGGATTTAGTGGATGTAACAGTTTATCTGGTCCATATGGAGCGCGATTTCCATACATTTAATCGCATTTATGCGGAGTATTTTCATACCAGCCAACCTTGCAGAACAACCGTTGGGATTGATCGGTTACCCACTCCCATAGCCATCGAACTGAAGTGTATAGCTGCTCTTCAGGAGTGAAAAATGGATCGGTTTTAAGATGTTGTACCCAGGTAATTCAGTACTGTTTTTGAACTTAATTGCAAAAAAATGGGAATTCTCGTTTTTTTATATACCTTTGAGACGTTTAACCGGCATCACTAACCACAGGCAGACCATTTTCAATAGGATTTTTTGGTTCATTTTGATTTTGCTGCGTTCCGTTGATGCTTCATTTTTTTCATTTTTTTCTCATTTTTCGCAATGAACATTTTCGTAGCAAAATTGAACTATGACACCAGCGAAGATAGCCTCCGGGCGACCTTCGAACAATTCGGGGAGGTTTCTTCCTGCTCCATCGCTTTCGACAAAATGTCTGGCCGCTCTAAAGGCTTTGGTTTTGTTGAGATGGACAACGACGATGAAGCGCAAAGCGCTATCGACGCCCTGAATGAAACAGAACTTGATGGCCGTACCATCGTAGTTAAGAAAGCTGAACCACGTGAAAATCGCAGTAGCGGTGGCGGTGGCTACGGCGGCGGCAATCGCGGCGGCGGCGGCGGTTACGGCGGCGGCAATCGCGGTGGCGGTGGCTACGGCGGCGGCAATCGTGGCGGCGGCGGCGGTTACGGCGGCGGTGATCGTCGTGGCGGCGGCGGCTATGGCGGCGGCGACCGTCGTGGCGGTGGCGACCGTTGGTAAGCCATTCATACCAATGCAGCATAAAAAAAAGCGCGGGGCAAATGCTCCGCGCTTTTTTTTATTCCGGCAACCAGGATCTGTAATAATCTCCGGATTCAATCCCTACGGCATATTCAGTCATCAGAAGCGGGCGGAAAGTATCTACCATCACCGCCAGCTCCAACGTTTCTTTCTTTCCAATGCTCTTTTCCACTGTGCCCAGGTGAGGCCCGTGTGGAATACCACCCGGATGCAGGGTTATCATGCCACGTTCTACGTGTTTGCGACTCATAAAGTCTCCATCCACATAATACAGCACTTCGTCAGAATCAATATTGGAGTGATTGTAAGGTGCTGGTATAGCTAATGGATGATAGTCGTAGAGCCTTGGCACAAAAGAACAGATAACAAAATTACAGCCGTCGAAAGTTTGGTGAACTGGCGGTGGTTGGTGCACCCTTCCGGTAATGGGCTCAAAATTGTGGATGCTGAAAGCATAGGGATACACATATCCATCCCAACCAATAACATCAAAAGGGTGATTCAGGTAATGGTAGGGGTAAATATTGTCCTGCTTTTTTATGTAGAACAGGAAGTCACCTTTTTGGTCGATAGTCTGTAAATCTACCGGTTTACGGATGTCACGTTCACAGAATGGAGCATGTTCGAGCAATTGCCCGAATTCGTTGCGGTAACGCTTGGGAGTAGTAATAGGACCATTACTTTCCACGATCAGCAATCGGTTGTCTGGAGTATCAAAATGTAATTGATACGTAGTACCGCGAGGTATAACCAGGTAATCGCCGTAACCGAACGCAATGGCACCATACATACTAAGCAATTTGCCTGTGCCTTCATGCACAAAAATTACTTCGTCGGCGTCTGCGTTTTTGTAGAAATAATCCGACATGCTTTTCGTGGGCGCTGCCAGGATTATTTTGCAATCATTATTAACCAGTACGGGCTTGCGGGAGCGCA
This sequence comes from Saprospiraceae bacterium, assembly GCA_044347755.1. Lineage (GTDB taxonomy): Bacteria > Bacteroidota > Bacteroidia > Chitinophagales > Saprospiraceae > M3007. The sequence goes on along the minus strand of JBIKUE010000027.1, from coordinate 40,693 downwards.
GGTAATCGTCTTCCGGTGCAATATGAAAGCCATTCAGACAGCGGTGCTTCAATTGTTTGTCATGAACCGTTTTTGGTGCAACACTGTATGGGTCGCCAACCTGCACAATCTGAGTTGGCGCATTGGCGTGGTATACAAGCGAGTAATTATTGCTGAACCCTTCTGTACTGAACAGCTCTTCGTGATACAGCGAGCCGTCAGGTTTGCGATACTGGGTATGCCGTTTTTGTGGGATTTGGCCCAGAGAATGGTAATGCATAGATGGTAATTTGAACGTAGTAGTCAGTAAGGATCTGCAAAAGTAGCTAATGGTGTTTCACAGATCCTGAATATTTGTCAAAACTCGGGCAATGGCTTCCGGATCACCATAGTCAAATTCCATGCGACGAATATCCGGAGAAACATTCAACATCAAATTATGCTCATAGGTTTTATCATAGTACTGCAAAGCAATTTTAGCTGCAGCATGAAAATCATTTTGTTCCAGTGCCTCAGTTGCCTGTTTCAACTGTAGACCGCCTAATTTTTTAGCTATTTTTTCAAATGCCACCTGCAATGCCGAACGGTCTGTGAGCACATAATCTTTCACCAGATTTTCGAGTCGAATAAGGTCTGGTATGTCAATATTTACCAAAGGGGCTGCTTTCATTTTAGCCCAGAAATCGAGCGGAATGTAGACTCTTCCAATGCTTTTGCTCTCGTTTTCAATCCATACCCTTCGGCCAGGATCCAGCTGGGAGATCGCTTGAAACAGATCATTTTCATATTGTTCTACTGTGGGTTGGGGTTGTTCTCCAATAAATCCAAAAGCTGATCCTTTGTGGTGAGCAAGCCCTTCCAAATCGATGATTTGTTCTCCCAGGTTTCTTAGTTTGTGTAATATTTTGGTTTTACCTGAGCCGGTTCGGCCACCCAAAACAATGAGTTTGAGGCTGGTCGATTTAAACCCATCCAGGATATATTGGCGGTAGGCCTTATATCCCCCATGGAGGGTCACAACATCAAATCCGGATTGACGAAACAACCAGGCCATGCTGCCGCTGCGTTGTCCGCCACGCCAGCAATGCACGGCGAGGCGCCGGCCTGGAGCCAGTTTTTTAGCCTGTTTGACAAAGTCGGCCATTTTAGGGCCTACGATACTGAGACCCAGTTCCATGGCTTCCTCCTTGCCCGTTTGTTTATACATCGTTCCTACCTGCGCTCTTTCAGCATCTTCAAAAAGTGGAAAACTCAATGCGCCAGGGATGTGCCCATGTATATATTCCCCTGGAGAGCGAACGTCCAGCATTACCCGTTCAGGTAGCTCAGCGATAAACTTGGCAGGATCCAAAACCATTTCCATATCCTGCGAAGGTAAGATGAAAGCAGCACTTATAAACAAACAAGAGTCACCCCGAACGTTCGGAATAACTCTTGTCAACTAAAGAAGAGATAACTATTTATTGGAAACTCTTCCGGAACCGGAAACAGCCGTCTTGACTTTGCCTTTTACTCCGAGCTTTACATCTCCTGATCCGCTGATGGCTACCTCCGCAGTGTTACCACTTAGCGCAGATGCGTCTACATCTCCAGATCCGCTGATCGCAATTTCCTGCTCTTCCGCGCGACCACTGAGTTTCATGTCGCTGCTGCCTGAAATAGCAATATCCAGATCGTTCACATCCAACTCGCCTTTAAAGTCGCCCGAGCCACTTGATGCATATTCAAATTCTGGGGCTTTAATAACAGTTAGTGCTTCCACATCAGTGCTGCCACTATTGGCCACAGATTTCAGAGATTTGTACGTAACCGTTATTTTGGCACTGTAGTTATTGTAGCTGCCTTTTTTGGTTTGAATCTTCAAAACACCATTTTTGATACTGGTTTCAATATTGTCGGCATCTATGCCCTTGAGATCTAATTGAACGCTTTCTTCATTTCCTTGTTTCAGGTAAACAACGTCAAAGCCACCGGAAATGCCAATTTTATCAAAAGATTCAAGGCTACGGGTAACGGTGGATGATTGGGCCGAAAGGCAGGCGGGAAGGAGCAACAAAGCAAATAGCTGGATCTTCATAATGTTAAGTTTAATGATGATGTAAGTGTTTGGAAGGACATCAATTTGTATAAAAGGGTTGCATAAAATGATGGCAACAGGCGCAAACCTCAAATTACCATTACTTTTGCCGTTCATTACTCCCTGAAATCAGGCATCAAATACCAAACGTAAAGACCACATACGACATATATGTCAAAAAAACTGCTGATCGTTGAGTCGCCTGCAAAAGCGAAAACCATCGAAAAATATCTGGGTGCAGATTTCACCGTTAAATCTTCCTATGGCCATATCCGTGATTTGGAAAAGGGAAATGATCTGGGTGTTGATGTGCAAAACGGATACCTGCCGAAGTATGTCATCCCCAGTGATAAATACAAAACAGTAAAGGATCTGAGAGAAGCTGCAGCGCGTGTTGGCGAGGTTTGGCTCGCAACGGACGAAGACCGCGAGGGTGAAGCCATCTCCTGGCATTTATGTGAGGTGCTAGGGCTTGATCCGCGGATGACCAAGCGTATTGTATTTCACGAGATTACCAAGAATGCCATCCAGCGTGCGGTTCAGCAACCACGTACTGTGGATATGAATACGGTTAATGCTCAGCAGGCCCGTCGTGTACTGGATCGCCTGGTAGGCTGGGAGTTAAGCGGTTTATTGTGGAAAAAAGTGAAGGGGCAGTTGTCTGCCGGCCGTGTTCAATCTGTAACCGTGAAACTGGTAGTGGAGCGTGAGCGTGAGATCCAGGCGTTTCAGATCGCACCATATTTCAAAATCGTTGCGCAGTTTTTTGCCAAAAATGCTCAAGGAAAAATCACAACTTTTAAAGCAGAGAGCCCAATTCGTTTTGAAGATCCAGCAGGTGCTGAAGGATTTTTACAAAAATGTATCCATGCACAATACACGGTATCCAACATTGAAGTAAAGCCAACCCGGCGCAAACCGGCTCCACCCTTTACCACGTCAACGCTGCAACAAGAGGCCAGCCGAAAGCTCAGTTTCTCTGTAAACAGAACCATGTCGGTAGCGCAAAAGTTATATGAAGAAGGTTTTATTACCTACATGCGTACCGACTCAACCAGTCTTTCCGAGTTGGCGTTGCAGGCAACTGAAGCCGAAATTATTAAGCAGTATGGTAAAGATTACCACCACCGCCGGCAATATAAAACTAAAAACGAGTCGGCCCAGGAGGCGCACGAGGCTATTCGCCCCACCTATTTTGAACGGCAGAATGTAAGCGGCAACCGTGATGAGCAACGATTATACGAGCTGATCTGGAAACGCACCATGGCTTCACAAATGTCGGATGCTGAACTGGAAAAGACCATCGTTGACATTGATATCAGTACACAGCCTCAAAACAAACTGGTAGCGGAGGGTGAAATTCTGAAATTTGATGGTTTCCTTAAAGTGTACCTGGAGAGTACAGATGATGAAGATGAGGAAACAGCCGGAATATTGCCACCACTTGCTCGTGGACAAAAGCTGGATCTGGATGATATGACGGCTACTGAGAAATTTACCCGACCACCAGCTCGTTATACAGAAGCAGGGTTGGTGAAAAAACTGGAAGAACTGGGCATTGGCCGCCCAAGCACCTACGCCCCAACCATTACGAAAATTATGGAGGCCAACCGGGGATATGTCGTTAAAGACAGCAGAGAAGGGGAAGAGCGTATCTATCAGGTATTTACCCTTAAGAACAATACCGTTTCCAAGTCAAAAGGAAAAGAAATAACCGGCACAACGAAAAACGTATTATACCCTACGGATATGGGTATGATCGTTTCGGACTTTCTGGAAGGTCACTTTAATAAGATCATGGATTATGGATTTACGGCGAGTGTGGAGCGTGAGTTCGACCATATTGCTGAAGGCAAAATCCAGTGGCCGAATATGATTGACCGCTTTTATAAGCCTTTCCATGAAAATGTAGAAAAAACCCTCAAAGATGCTGAACGCGCCAGTGGTGAGCGCATTCTGGGTGTAGATCCGGAATCTGGTCGTACCGTTTTGGTGCGTATGAGCAAACTGGGCCGGCCTGTGATTCAGATTGGTACCGGCGAAGAGTTGGAGAAAAAGGAAACGCCTCGTTATGCCAATCTCCGACCGGGCCAAATCATGGAAACGGTAAGCCTGAGTGAGGCACTGGACGCCTTTCAATTGCCACGGACCCTTGGAGAATACAATGGAGAAGTACTTGAGGTCAATACCGGCCGATATGGCCCTTATGTAAAATTTGGCGCCACCTTCATAAGTCTTCCTAAGGGTGAAGATCCTTTTGATACCACCTATGATCGTGCCCTGGAATTGGTAAAGGCCCGTCTGGAGGCCGACCGTCCGCTGGGCCATTACGAAGGATTACCCATTACCAAAGGTAAAGGCCGATTCGGCCCGTTCGTGAAATGGGCAGACTTATTCGTGAACGTACCGGCAAAGGTGAATTTTGATACACTTACCGAGGCTCAGGCTATTGATTTGATCAAGCAGAAAATTGACAAGGAGGCCAACCGTTATATACATCACTGGCCTGAAGAAAGTATTTCTATTGAAAATGGTCGCTGGGGCCCCTTTATTCGTTTCAAAAAGGAAAACTTGAAGTTGCCTTCAGTGGATGGCGTCAAAATGACGGCTGATATGGCTCTCAGCCTAACCCTTGCAGACGTAAAGGCCATCATAGAAAAGGAAATGCCGGGTGCATTTGCCGCCAAGGCGGGAGGCGGTAAAGGGAAAGCGGCTCCAAAAGGGAAGAAGAAATAGGGTAGGGGGGAAATCTGTCGGATTCTGGTTTTTGAGACGTTGTTCTTTTGCGATGTCTGCAATTCAGAATATGGAGCCCATTTGAGGGAGGGCCCAATTCACGCACAGGATATCATTTTTGGCGCATTTCTTCCGTGAAGGAATCGGTTTTTGGAAAATTGTTGAAGGAATAAAACAAGCAAAGGCAGCGAAATGTCGTGATTTGACGTTTTTAAACTGTTCATCCCGGCCGGGTTTTTCTCACCTCTTTTTCCCGATAATTCTCATGAAACTTTCGTTCAAAACGGGAGTAGCGACCTTTGTGTGCCTACTATTGTGCCTCATTTCCGTGCAAAGTCAAATACCATCTGATTTGGTAAGGAGTCATCCCAAGTGGACATTCGGCATTTATGCGGGAGCTGGGTTTACTTCCCAGGCTAATAGGCCAACTGCAACCATTTATTCATTGGGTGGCTCCAGACAAGGATCGAGTTTCAGCAACGGACAATTTGAACCTTTTAACGAATTATCCTTAGGTGGGTATGCTACGCGCCGACTAAACGATCGTTGGTCCTTGCGATCCGAGTTGTTAGTACACAGTAAATCATATGGAAGTACCGCACTTAGTGTGGGTTTGTTTCCCCGATACAGGATACTGCCCTGGTTGCAACTGGAGGCAGGTGTTGAAGCCCGGCAAACGCTTAATGGAACAGATGCGAATGAGTCGAGATTTTGGCTGGGTGCAGCCTTTGGCAAAAAAGATTTGGCGTTTAATATTCGATTTGCACCAGGGTTTACTCCGGGAGCAAATGGTAAGAAAGGCACTCTGATGAGTACAGTCCAGATAGGGGTGAGCCTGCCCTTAAGCAATATTAGTCGATCATCTCGTAGGAAAAAGAAGTAGGTGTAATCACCAAAATCGCTGCATTTCTTTTCCCTGGCTACGTCCTTCCAGCACCTCAAAGATAACCTCGGCCACCTGCGCCTGTGTGCGGTTGGCGGTATTGATGACCAGGTCGAAATTGTTGAAATTGGCGCAATCTGCGCCATATTTGACCAGAAAACGAGCGTTTTCACTCGCTTTGCGGGCAAGGATCTTTTGAGCGGCCTCAGTCGGGGAAGTGTATTGTTCACTATCCCGATTGGGGTCGTTCATGATTCTTTGCACAGCTACCTCTACATCGGTTTGCAGGTAAATTTTAAAGGAGTCTGGCAGGAAAAACCAGGCCATTCTACTGTCAATAATGTAGCTGTTGGGATCTTTTCCCAATTCCACAAAGATACCGTCGATTCGTTCATCAATGGTTGGATCTGTATCGGCCCTGCGATTCATTTCGAGGGTATCGATGCCTAATTCCTGAGCCAATTGACGTTGAACCCGGCCGGTAGAGATATAGTCAAAGCCAGTGCGTTCGCAAAGGATTTTTGAAACGGCACTTTTGCCACTACCCAGATCGCCGGTAATGGTAATTTTAGTGCCGGAAGGAATTTTCAACATAAAAAATGCCTGGTCAAAACTTCTGATCAATCACATATGGCAACATAGAGCGCCAGGTAGGCCAATCATGTCGGATATCATGCCCCCAAATATCCAGATCACACTGGATCCCTTTACCTGCCAGAATTCCGGCAAGCGTACGGGAGGAATCCGGGTCTTCATAATCGCCGGAGCCAGAGAGTATGTGGATATGTTTGCTTTGCCGGATCAGGTTCAGTGTATGCTCATCATTCAGATTAGGCAGGTAGTGTACCGGTGAGTTAAAGTAAACATCCTCATCGTAGTAGCCCTTTGTATAGCTGGTGAGATCATATACCCCAGACATAGCGATGGTTCCTGCAAACAGATCTGGTCTGCGGAAAAAGATATTGGCGGAGTGCAATGCCCCCAACGAAGCGCCACTGGTAATGATGGGGGTGTCTGCACTGGTGTGCATTTTTATGAACGGTACCACCTCGTTTTCTACATAGCCATTGAATTGCTGGTGGCGGATAGCTTTGTGGCGTGGATGCATCCGGTTATTCAGCCAGGCTTCTGAATTGATGCTGTTGATGCTGAATACTTTAACCTTACCAGCGTCAATATACGGTTCCAGTACATCAAGCATCAGGAACCTTTCGTATTCCAGGTAATCAGCAGCGGCAGTGGGCAGCAGCAGTAGTGCAAAGCCAAAATGGCCATACATGGCAATCTCCATGTTTTTGTTGAGGCGTGGGCTGTGCCACTGGTGGATTTCTCGTTGCATATAAATCAGATAAATAATGCTGCAAAAGTAGAAAAAGAAAATTGGGATAAAAATAAAACTTTTTGTTTTTGATCAAAACAATATGTTTATATTTGCAGCGTCATTCAAAAACAATTAAATCATTAAGTTATGGAAACAATGAAGAACGCACTTTCCTGGTTTGAAATACCTGTTTTGGATTTCGGCCGCGCTAAAAGCTTTTATCAGGCTATTTTCACTTATGAAATGCCTGAGATGGACATGGGGCCTGTGAAAATGGGTATTTTATTGCATGACCAGCAGAATGGGGTAGGTGGCGCCATCTGTTTTGGTGATGGGTATGAGCCAGCTGGTGCAAAAGGCCCCAAGGCCTATCTGAATGGAGGTAATGACCTGAACACGGTTTTAGACCGGGTAACTGCTGCCGGTGGCAGTATTGTGCTACCGAAAACCGAAATTGCCCCTGATATGGGTTATTTCGCCTTTTTTACAGACACCGAAGGGAATGTAGTAGGGTTGCACTCAATGGGTTAAAAGGCAGAAATAGATCTGTTGAGGTGCATAATTTTAAACATGAGTCATCCTGATTTTGGAGTGGCTCATGTTTGTTTTATGGCTTTGCGCAGCAGACCTCGGCAGAGGTCTAACCTTTGTAGCAACATAGGTTATGTGATTTTAGGACCTCGCAAGAGGCCCAACCTCGCGGCGTAAGTTGGACCTCTTGCGAGGTCCGGGATGCGATTTGATCATATAAACAGGAGCAACCATGAAAAATTCGGGATGAATCATGTTTATGTTTTTGTGGTCCTTCTTTTTCCTTGCTTAATCAATAGAAACTACCGGCACCTCTACAAAGAAGTCTGTACCTTCATTATCGCGGGTTTCAAAGCGAATGGTGCCATCATGGGCTTCAATGATTTTTTTGCAAATAGCCAGGCCAAGGCCACTTCCGGAAGTTTTTGTGGTAAAATTTGGTTCAAATACCCGGTCCCTGATTTCCGGAGGGATGCCACCACCATTATCACTGATCTGAATGATGGAGTAATTTCCTTTTTGGCTGAGCGAAACATGTATTTGGCCTTTGCGATCAGAAGGAATAGCTTGTATAGCATTGATTACCAGGTTATTAAATACCCGGATCAAGTGATTTTTATCCCCCAGGATATGAAATCTTTCTTCAGGCAGGGAGAGCGAAAGATCAACATGCTTTTGTTCACTGAACAAATCATGCACACTTTCCACCACTTCATTGATTACCACATCGTTTTTGGTTTTGATATCCAGATTGGCAAACATGGAGAACTCTGATGCAATTTGTGCCAGCGAATCAATTTGCTCAATCAAGCGAGTGATTGCTTTGCGAAGGTATGCAGCTGCCTGCTCCGGGCTACCGGATAAACGCTCCAGTTGCTGCATGGAGAGTTTCATCGTGGTGAGCGGGTTTTTGATATCATGCGCCACCTGTCTGGCCATTTCCCGCCAGGCGCCTTCCCTTTCCAGTTTTACCAGTTGGGTTTTCGAGGCCTCCAGTTTTTCCACCATGGTGTTGTACTGGCTGATCAACTGACTAATCTCATCTTCTGAATCGCCCACATAGTCCAACGGCTCATTTTTATCTTCCAATCGCAATACCTGAACCTTTTCGGAAAGCATACTTACCGGACGAATGATCGATTTTGCGAGCAAATAGGTTACACCAAAGGCGATTAATAGCAAGAAAACATACAAACTGGCCAGCATTCCAATAAAGTCAGACACTTCTGAATTCCTGTTATCCTGGGTTTCCACAAATGGAACTGCCAGATAGCCCAGCGTTTTTCCTTCCTTATTATGAAGGGTACGATATTGTGTTTGATAGGTTAATCCGGCTGCTTGTTCGGTCTCAACCCGTACTCCGGCTTGGTCTCCTTTCAAAAATTGCCACGCTTTCACATTCATTTTGGATGGCAATACCCCCATCCGAACCAATTCTTCCTGTGTAGAATAAGTCAAGACACCCGCCGGATCATAAAAATGAACATCCATCCCCAGGCTGCTGGATATTTCTGATAATGTAAGCGGCAAACTGCGGCGCAGGCTGTCGTCAGAAATGGTTGCGTTGAGCGCTTTGGCCTTGAGATTGGTCAAAATGGCGGTTGCCCTGAATTCAAAATCATTTTGGTGGGTGTTATGGGCGGAACGGGTAAATTGCTGGTAGGTGAGGTAGCCAACAATGCCAAAGGCAATGGCCAGCAAGGTTACATTCCAGAAATGGATACGCCTTGCCAGCGATCCGCTCGCTTTAAGCCGGAAATCATATGCTCCGGGCAGAAATTTTACCCAGTTATTGACCAATGCGAGCATGATCAGGCAAAAAGAGGCAAGAGTAAAAATGATCGAAAACAAATAAACCTGCTTCAGCCAGCTTCCGGCGTTCCGGCCAACTGCGGCTATGGTTTGCCCGTTGGCGCTTTTGGCAACGGCATCTACATGTGTACCCGTTTTGATTTCTACGGAAGATCCAGATGCAAGATTTTGCCCCAGGAAACTCATGTTCACCAGGCCCTGATCCACCATCAGGTTACCATTTTTTACAATGGAAAAATCGAATTGTGGCAGTTGCGAAAGTCCCTTGAGCGGGCTATTGAAAAACAGGTGGGTATATGTACGGGAAGGCGCCGGATGTTTCAGATCAAAAAACAAATATAAACTAACTGGCTGATCAGGGTCTTCCATTCGGTTTAACGCCAGTTTTACCATGTACCGCGGATTCTCCTCCTGATCATAGCCAAAACGTATATTAGTATCCGTACTTGAAATAGCTTTGGCGGTGGCCCAATTGCCCAAAACGACTTGTTCATATCCCAACGTTTGCCCCAGCAAAATGGGCTGGTTATCTTTATCAAAGGCAAACACCCCTAAACGATAGTGTTGGAAAAGATAGTTTTCCGCAAATACCGTTCGGTTCACGTAGTCACGGATTTCAGCAGCCTCTGCCTTGAAGGGCCAGGGCTTCAACATTTTCTCGAGGGTAGCGGATTGGGGTCTAATACGAGGCAAAAACTTTTCCGCCATGATGGTATCACGGTCTTCTGTCAAAGCCTGTGCATATTGCATACGTGTTTTTTGATCCCTAATCTCACTTTGCCGGTACAATTGCCCGGAAGCAAAGAAAGAAAACAAGACCAGCCAAAAAACGCCCCATCCGAAACTATTGCCTTGCCAGTGAACCATCGTGTCCAGCATAAAACCGTACACTAATCCAAAACCTGTAAGCCAAAGAACCTGATTGGTTTCGTTTCCAGTAAGTGAAAGGAGGAGGCCAAAAAGGATAACTGCCAGGCCTAACCCTAAATACCGCTGATTTCTACCCAGCGCAAGGCTTTGGGTTCCTTTGATCACACGATGGCTGAATAAAAATAAACCCATCATCAAAGCCACAACCCCGGCCAGTGCCACAAAACCATTTATACCGAGCAGCAAAATCCGGTCAAAATCAAAGTTTCTTTTGCTAAGTTGTACCAACTGACGAATGGCTTCTGCGCCAATGCCAATGGAAAACATGGCAAACAAGTGGGCGAGTGTACCGATAATAACCGCAGCACCTCCGCTTTTTGGTTGGCGTTGGACCAAAGGAGTTTGGTGAAAATAGCTCATCAGATATACCAACACCAGACTAAGCAGCAGCCAATCGCCGATGGAATGTCCAATCAAAGAACCTTGTTCAAAAGCAGGCTGAAACAGGAGGAATTGGTCAAATTGGTACGCTGTAAAGCCAGTCTTCATATTGAGATAGAGCAGGCTGCAGGCAACTATGGTTACCAACGCTGATCCAGCTCCATAACCAAATTTTTGTCCAATGTTATGACCAACCAATGAAAGAACCCACAGAAACAATCCCAAGAACAGTATCCATGCGCCCAAAGTCAACCATTCTATCCAAATACTTCCCTGGAATCCCTCCTTTGTCAGCCATCCAATTTCTTTATTATTCACGTATACCGGATAATCTGATTTTTGTTCAGGGTGAAACAGGATGTCAGATTTTATGGGCGTGGGGTTGGCTATAGACAGCTGATTGAAGGTAAGGGAATACTTGAGTGGAATCAGGGTGTACTTTCCACCGGCTGCGGCAGGCTCTTTTTTTACCCAAAAAAAGCCTTGTGTAAAGGACACAACCTTCGATTCTGTTATTCCAGAAATAGTTTTTATATCGTGTGACGAAGGAATAATAAAAGTATTGGACCAACTGTTAAGGGTATCGTTTTGCACGGTAATAACCGTACCGGCCCCTTGGCCATTAGCGGCTAAATTTTCCTGTTGTTGAATCCAGGCAGATAATTCAACAGCTTGTTGTTCCAGTAAAGCCGTATTTTTGCTCCATTGCCCTGCACTGACAGCAAGAGCCAGCAGGATAAGCATCACCAGAACATACAGGAGCGTTCGTTTGAACATAGATTAGGGTAAAATCGTTCTCTGGGAATTAAGGAATAATAGTGATTGCTTTCATTCTTGTGAAGTCGGGCAAATGTACCTAAACAAAGTTTAAGCCAATACTGAAATTTAAAGAGATGTTTTGAGGAAGTGGTAGCATTTTTCTTTTTTTGGCGCAAAATGATAGAAAACCGCAGACTGCTCTGCCGCCTTTCGGGGAGGAAAGTCCGGACAACGCAGAGCACCGCACCGCCTAACCGGCGGAGTTCGTTTCGATTCGTCGGAACGGGCATAGAAAGTGTCGCAGAAAATAACTTCCCAATGAGGATTTGGCTGGGCGGGTTCGCTCGCCTTCGTTGAAGCTTCTGAGGGTAAAGGTGAAAACGTGTGGTAAGAGCGCACGATTCTGTTGGGCAACCAACGGGATGGACAAACCTTGCGGGTTGAAATGCCATGTACACCTTGTTACGGTGCTGCTCGCACCGTCTCGCCTTTGGCGGGAGCAAGGGGGGTAGGCAGCGCAGATCCCGAGTACTCGGGACCAGATAAATGGCAGAGGCTGGTAGCAATACCAGTACAGAATCCGGCTTACAGGTCTGCGGTTTTTTTATTTTTTTTAGACTATGAAACGCTATTTTATTGCATCCTTGACGCTCTGCCTTATGGCTTGTTTGCTTTTTTCATTTATTCCTGCCAAAAAACGCTCAAGGGTGGTGTTTTTTGGTGACAGTATTACAGAAGCAGGCGTGATGCCAGGAGGATACATCGCTCAACTCCGCGATAGCCTGACCGCGAATGGCCAATCCAAGAAGTTTGAGCTGATTGGAAGCGGTATTGGCGGAAACAAGATTTATGATCTGTATCTCAGGCTGGAGGAAGACGTACTGGAGCGCAAACCGGACGTAGTGGTTATGTATGTGGGTGTTAATGATGTTTGGCACCGACAAATGTTCGGTACAGGCACCGATGCAGATAAATTTCAGAAGTTTTATCTGGCATTGATTCAAAAATTTCAGCGCAAAGGTATCCGGGTGATTGCCTGTACGCCTGCCTGTATTGGGGAGCGCCCTGGCGGTCTAAATCCGCTGGATAAAGAATTAGACCGTTTTTCTGAAATCATCCGCAAGGTAGCCGGAGAAACCCAAACGCCCTTGTGCGATTTGAGGCTGGCATTTATGGCTTACCAAACCCTATACAATACCACAGACAAATCCAGCGGCGTACTAACCACAGATGGCGTACACCTGAATGATGTTGGGAACAAATTGGTAGCCGAGCATGTAATGGCTAAACTGCTGGATTTGAAATAGCCATTGATTTTGCTGAATAGACTTTACTGCTTGCCCGTCTCATTGGCCGAAGCCTTAGCAGATTCCTGTAGGAGGTGGGTTTCCATGAGCGTAGAAAACTTATCTAATTGAGCAAAATCAACAGAAGCTGCCTGTGTTTTGCCTGGATCAAAAGAATGGCCTTCCAGAGAAGCCAGGATGGCGTTCATTTGGGTCAAGGCATCCTTACGTGTTTCTCCAGCCTGCATCGCCAGATCTATCTGATGACGCATAGCATCGAGTAACTGTTGATGGTAAGCAATAACCCGCTGGGTTTCACCGGCGTTGTAGGCTTCTTTCAACTGTTTCAATCTCAACGTAAATCGCAAATGATCCTTGGAAATTTGTTCCAAGTGAGCTTGATCCTGGCTTAGTGATTGGGAAGTGCGCCGAACAGCATCCTCCGTTTGTTGTGCAGAACAAACCAGACAGAAAAAGCCAAGGAAAAAGGAAAGGAAAAGAATACGTAACATCGGATAGGGAGGTTTATACGGTTGCCAGTTGGTTATGGGGATTTGGCTTACCGTGAGTGAAAAATTAATGGGCGAAAATACCTTGTAGTTTCGACATTTGAGCCATAAATGTTTGCCATAAAAGGCTTCAATCCTTTTTTATTTACCAACCAACGTTCATCATGTTCCAATCCTTCAAACCTATCAGCCTTGTCGCAATCCTGCTGACATTGTTTCTCATTCAAGCCTGCGATGCACCTAAAAAAGCACTTCCTACAGGCGACGATGGGATCATTGAGTTTCAGATCCTTCAGATGAATGATGTGTATGAAATCTCACCAAGTCCTTCCGAAAATATTGGAGGTCTGGCAAGGGTGGCCACCATCCGCAAAGAATTATTAGCCAAAAATCCGAACACCTTTACCGTATTGGCCGGTGATTTTATCAGCCCCTCCGTATTGGGGACCCTGAAATTTGAAGGCAAGCGTATTCGCGGAAAGCAGATGGTAGACGTGCTGAATACCCTTGGGTTGGATTGGGTCGTGTTTGGTAATCACGAATTTGATTATGACGATCAGGCGGATCTTCAGGCCAGGCTTGACGAATCCAAATTCACCTGGTTTGCAGCAAATGCCCGTTTCAAAGGACAAACCTGGACGCAACAATTTTTTAAAAACAAACCTGGTGGTGGTACTGAAATCTGCCCGGACAACCAGGTAATTACCATAAAAGATGCAGATGGAACCAGTATTCAGGTTGGACTTTTTGGCGTGTTAATTAATACGGGTAGAAAACCCTGGGTAACCTACACCGATTGGACAGAAGCTGCTTTGAAAAACTATCAGGAGCTACAACCCAAGTGCGATGTGGTACTTGCATTGACGCATTTGGCTGTTGAGGACGACAAGAAACTTGCGGCAGTATTGCCTCAGATTCCACTATTTATGGGTGGTCACGACCATGATAATATGCGGATACCGGTGGGGCCGGCGGTGATTACCAAAGCAGATGCCAATGCCAAAACCGTTTATATCCACACGCTCCGGTACGATAAGCGCAAAAAGAGTTGCACCGTAAAATCCGAACTTCGCAAAGTGAATACCTCTATTGCGGATGAGCCGGCTACTGCTGCCGTAGTGGCAAAATGGGAGAAAATCAAAAATGAATCACTTGCCTCCTCGGGGTTTAACGCCAATGCTGTAGTAACCAAATTAGAAGCGCCGCTGGATTGCCGGGAGGTAGTTGTGCGCCATAGCCAGGTTCCGGCAGGTGCAATGATTACGGAGGCCATGTTGGCAGTTTCCCGTACAAAGCCTGAGGTGGCGCTGCTTAATAGTGGATCCATTCGTGTGGATGATATATTAAGCGGAACGCTGGTAGAGTTGGATATTGTTCGGATGTTGCCCTTTGGTGGCGGATTGACGGAAGTTGAAATGAAAGGCAGTTTGCTGCGCCAAACCCTGGAAACCAGTGTAAACAATAAAGGAGGGGGAGGGTATCTTCAACTCAGTGGTGCGAATTTTGACGCTTCTTCCGGGAAATGGATGGCTGGTAACAAGGTGCTGGATGACAGCAAGTTATACCGGGTAGTGTTACTGGATTTCCTCCTGACCGGCAATGAAAGCAATATGGGGTTCCTAAAAACCAATCTGGGCGCCGATGGTAAAAGCGATAATCCGAATATTCCCAAGGTGACAAAACCGGATTCCAAAGACAAAACTGACCTGCGGAATGATATTCGCCTTGCTTTGATCAAATATTTAAGAGGAGAATAAGAGCGTGTTTGAATTTCCATTCCAGGCAATGGAATTTTAAACACGCTCTTATTAACGGTCTTGTTCCTGGATCTGCTGGAAGGGGGGGAGCTCAGGCCAAGGGACGCCGACGTTTTTGAGGTCCCGGATGTCTTTTTCCAGCAGATCCACATTGTCATACCACTGGAGGCTATAATATCCCGTCAAGAACTGTCGATACAAAGTCAATGCCTTATCTCTGTCACCCTGCTCATTGCGGAGAATGAGGGCATGAGCCATATTTGTTTTGAGCAGTTCCCTATTGGTATAATATAAGTTAGGATTTTGCTCTAAAAAGGCTTCGGCTTCTTCAGAAATTCTGATCACATTGTTCAGGGCTGCCGGTTGATTCCATGCCGCCAATAATTGGTAGTAAGCTACCCCAATATGAGCGTCCAACCAATATTGGGTCCAGTTTTCATCTCCTTTGTTTATACTCATACATGCTTTTGCCGAACTAAGCATTTTCTGATTCCAAATCAAGGTAGAATCCCAGCTGTTTTGTGCAGCGAACTGTAGCTGTCTTCTCACGGCATACCAATAATCAGATTCAGGACCAACCAGTCGTGGGTTTCTGGTTTTTAATGCATCTGATAATTGTTTTTTTATCCTGATGATTGTCCCGGAGCGGTCTGGGAAACGACTGGCAAGTTGGTCCAGAATAATAAAGGCTTCAGCCGTTTGGTCAGCATAGAATATGCCTCCAAAATCAGCAAGTGCCTTTATTTCATCTCCTTGTATAGCGCTTAAACAGCCCATATAAAGCGTATTCAATCCTCTGGTGATCATATATAGCCCGGCACGTTCATACGCCAGGCGAGCACTGGCGGTATCTCCCTTGAGCAAATAGGTAGTGCCGAGCTTCTCGTACAATGGACCAACTACAAAGTCTCCGTAATTTGGCAATAACATAGAATCGGCCTGGTAAATCATGGGCCAGAGTTTATTCATCACTTCCAGTCCGCCATTGAATTGATCCATCGCCTTATCATACTGGCCGGCATTCAACAAAAGTCGGCCAAATGCCAGGTGATTGTTGGCGAGTAGCGCTAATCGCATCGTGTCTACAGTAGCCTTCAAAGCGCCATAGTCCGTTAAGAGTTTATCGCAGGAGTTGAAATACTTACCCGCATCAGGGCTGCTTTGTTCAAATCCAGCCCTCACGTGGTAGAACCTGGCTAATTCCAACAAAGCGTTTTCCACCCAGCCCTGACCCATTGATGCATTTAATGCCATCAATTTCCTGGAAAGCGTTAAGACCTCTTCTAATGCTATTTGCTTGTTCTTGAACCCGAACGTAACGGTGGTTTCCTGACCTTTTCTATACACTTCCCATCGCAACACATCTACTTCCGACAAGGACGGCGTTGAAGAAAAAACAGGTTCACAAATGGTAATAAATCCTCCTGAAAGGCTCATGGAGCCACAAAAACAAGCCAACTGCGTTGAGTCTAACAAACCATAATCACGTAACTGGATCAATTCCCGTTCAACCCTTTCCATCTCATAACGCACGTATTGTACATCCTTTATCTCAGCACCATTTCCCAGGAAGTTGCGTGTATACCATTGCCCTGAAAGGACACAATCGTTTTCCAATAGCGCAATATGTGCCATCATCAGTTCGCTGGTGTGGCCAAATTTTTTCTGAATAAAGTTGACGATAGCTTTGGATTCTTTAGTGCTTCCGCGTAGGAGTAATTTCCACGCATAATCCTCGTACATGTAGGCCATTTCCTTTACCCATTTAGCCTGGGTTTTCTGATTTAGCCGCTCGTAGAGGTATAAGGCCTTTTCACAATAGTCACGAACCTGAACAATATTGTTGCTGTTAACCGCCTGATTTCCAAAATGCAGGAAAAAGGCACGGATCAAGGGTGCATCGTTTGAAGCGGCAAGTCGTTCGAAATTTCCCGGATAATATAGCGCGCTTTCCAGATTGTACTCCAGGATTTGGTCAAAAGTGAAAGCCTGTAATTGCCGGGTTTCATTTTGTACCACTTCACGAATATAACTTGGATCCAGGGCATAGGTTAACATTCTGCCATTGGCGATGGTCAGGATCATTTTGCCTCCGTCTTCGCTAAATCCAAGGGCAGAAGGAACGGAGGAACCATCCCATCCACTTTTATATTCCACTGCTTGTAGTTCCAATGCAGGTTGCCCGTTATTGATATCCCAAAAAATGACTTTTCCATCGGAATAAGCGGAAGCCAGAAAATCCGAATTGGGTTGAAAGGCTAAATTGCTGATGAAAGTGTTTTTATTACTTCTTATCTTCAATAATTCATCTTCAATGTTTTGTAAATCAAAGATCCTAATATCATTTTCGTTAGAAAGAGCAACCCTTCGGCCATTTGGTTCAATCGCTATCGTATTAATGGAATATTGGTGCAAGCGCATGATACGTGGTGCTTTTTGCGGTTGCAAAGGCGACCAGATATAGACACTCGAAGTGCCGGATTCTGAATTGAGCACGAGTAAAAGTTCATTCCGGTTAGGGATAAAATGGATTTCACTGATGTTGCCATTATCAAATTCCCGACTGGCAATTAATGCTCCGGTTTGAAGCGAGCGAACTTCTAGTTTATCTGAGTTCGTTAGATAAGCAACCCATTTTTCTTCAGTTCCTTCAATAGCATACAAATAAGGAAAGGCGCCAGGATTGAAAAGTGGAAACCTCACCTTTTTTCCATTACTTAAGTGCCGTGCCTCTGCAGAATCAGGACTCACCTGAATGACAGCCCAATGGTTGGATACCCCTTTCAAAGGTGTGCCAAGGTTTTCCCATTTTTGTAAGGGTTCCATCCCTTCGGTAGCTAATACAGTGACGGTATTATCTTGTTGCAAAAAAATCTTGTTGCCATCAGGACTTATAAGTGGTTTGTCATCAGGTAAAACGGGTAAATTATTGGTCGATTTTGTAGGCGAATCACGCAGGGCCCAGAGGTTTATGACTCCATTATTGACAGCTGCAACCCATGCGCCATCAGGAGAGAATGCGCCCTCCATTCCAAGATATATGGCATCAAGTGGAATATGTTGGTGGGTCAGGGTATCTCCAGTTACGGCATCTATGATCCAGAAGCCTTCGTGTCCGTAATTCATCGTGTCCTTAAAAGCAATTTGCTGCGTTTGCGGACAAATGGCCAGCGGCACCATATTGTCGAAGAACAGTCCTTCCCGAATCGTAGAATCCTGGGCTAGTGTACTGGCTTCTTTAATGGGGATTATCCATGTTTGATTGAAGTACATCAAAACACAAAACCCTTCCTTTGGATGCAACGCTAACCGGAGGTGTTTTTGTTCGAAGGATTCCGGTAACGTCACGCCGTTATGCCAGACGGTTTCTTTTTTCCAGGGCTTTCCTGCTTCAGCTTTGCTTAGAATTTCTGTACGGTTAAAATAGCCAAGCCAGAATTTACCATCGAAATATTCCATATCCAGCAGGCCCGGAGTTATTCCGGAAATGAATTCGCGTGGTTCAACCGGAGCCGCCATGAAATTGGCGCTCTTGTTGCCTTTTCTGGCGTTCATTTGACTGAAAGCCTGATTAACATTGACCAGGTAAATTTTTAGTTCCTTGCTGTTTTCAAAGAACATCTCGTCGCCCCGGGGGCTGAAACACCAGTTTGTAATGTTGGGGAAATTGATCCTGTGTTGCCTGGTTCCCCGGCGCAATTCCAGGTAATTGGAGCCGGCAAGTAAAATGTCCTCTGCGGGAGAAATGTCAAAGCTCCGAAATACGCCTATATCCCCGGTGTTAAGGGTCTGGACGACATTCATTTGAGGCATTTCCCGTACCACGATCTCGCCGTTTTGGGGTGAAAATGCATACAAATGACTTTTTTTATTCTGAACTGGACTAAATTTCAGGTGAACAGGATTGTCAATGTTATCAGCAATTTCATAGCAAAATAACGGGTTGTATAATTCGTCTGTCCAGGGTTTAATTTCTTCATCCGGTTGATAATACCAAGCGTCAAAAATGGCCTGTACACAATCAGGGTTATCGTCTGGTGCAATGTATTGATTGGCAAAATCTGCGAGTCTGAAGGCCAGTGAACGGTCAGTTTTTTCGAGTAATTCATAAGCATCGTCTGCCCGGTTGGCTGCAATGGCGTGACGCGCCTGCCGTTCGGCTTCCTGTTGTTTGGCAAACAGCTCATTTTCAGCAGCATTTCGGCATTTAATAATCTTTTCACTCATCAATTGCCGTCCTGCCTGATCAGCATCGTTACAGTTTTTGGCTGCCCGGTATAAAGCGGCAGCGTCTTCCCAAAAACGAAGACGGAAGGCCCGATCAGCTTCCTCCGACATGCGTTGAAAACAATCTTCAAGGGTGTCTGTCAGGATTTGTTGATTAGCTTTGTAGTTCCTTCTTGTTGGGGGAAGATCAGTAGTAAACCTTCTTTTGGTTGTTGATTGAACAGATGGTGTTTCGTCTGCTTTCTCGCTACTAACCACAGGCGGGATGCCTAGTTGCACTTCCGTTCGGGCAATCCTGTCTTCCAATTCAGAAATCCTGCGCGAATTCTTTTGAGCATCCGAACAGTTTTTAGCAGTTTTGAAAAAGCGCAGGGCCTCTTTAGCATCTCCTCTTCTCAGGGCGGCATTACCCATATCTACATTGAGGGTATAACAATCAGTCGGAATTTTGGCCTGTTGAACAGGTGCTTCATTTTGGGAATAGATCTGGCCGGAAAGCGTTCCTGCCATCAAAAAAGCAATAAAAAAGAGTAGGCTGCGCATGGCTCCTGATCGGATTTTTGGCAAAGTTAACGTTTGTTTGGCTTAAATATCGGCTAATATAAGCCCTTTTGCCCTGACAACCAAAGGGTTACCTCCATTACAGAAAATCTACATCAATGGCGTATGGATAACTCATCAAATACTCAAGTGCCTTCTCGATAGGGTAGTGCTCAAAGACTACTGCATGCAACATGGTGGTAATAGGCACATGGAGTTTATAATGCCGCGCCAGTTGATAGGCGATGCGAAGGGTTCTGACCCCTTCTGCCAATTCCGGCATGGCTTCCCGAATCTGCGCGGTGGTTTCTCCTTTGGCCAATCGGGTGCCAAAGGTATAGTTTCGGCTGTTGGTAGAAGTTGCTGTGGCAACCAGGTCGCCAATACCGGCCACGCCAATAAATGCCTGGCTGCTTGCTCCCAGTGATTTGCCAAAATAAACCATTTCCGCTAATCCTCGTGCAATGAGTAATCCCTGAATATTCCGGCCGAGCCCGAGCCCGCCTATGATGCCGGAGCCAAGTGCTACAATGTTTTTTAAGGCGCCGGCCAATTCTGCTCCGAGGATGTCATAAGAGCCATACACATGGAATTTAGGGCTGTTCAGGGCTTGCTGCCCTGCCTGAATCACTTCGCGGAACCTGCTACCCACAAGGGTGGCAGCGGGTTGGCCGGCAATGATTTCTGCAGCGAGATTGGGGCCGCTCAGGCATCCTACCCGAACCACACTGCTTTCTTCCAGGACGACCTCGCTCATGGTCCGAACGTTGGACCGGGTAACCACTGCTCCAGGTTTATCCAGTTCCTCTTCTGTTAACCCATTCAGATCAAACCCTTTGGTGCCATGAATGACGATATGATGTGGGCGCAGATAGGGCGCCAGAGCACGTATCATGGCGCGAAAACTGTTACTCGGCACCACCGGAAAAATAAGCGTGCACCGGCGTGCCATTTCCTCCAGATCATTGGTGGCTGTGATGCGAGGAGATATTTTTACCCCCTGATGTTCTCGCAACTCATTGATACTGGCAACAGTTTCCTGCCTGCGACTGAATAACAGCACATCCGAATTGTGCGCCAAAAGATTGGCGATTGCAGTGCCAAAACTGCCTGCACCGAGAACCCCAACAGGATTAAAAGGAGATGTCATGAATAATTGTTAAAACTCCATTACAGTTCCGCAATGCTTGCAGGTGCGTGCTTCCAGATCGTCCTTGAATTCGCCAATGGCTTCCCGAATCTGACTTCCGATGTCTTTTAGTGGGAAACCGGCTTCATGTAGCGGCTGATCGCATTTTTCGCAAAACCATAATAACTTATCTACTTCACCTTGATTGCGATGACGTTCCAGAACCAGTCCAACCGTTCCAGCTGGCCTTTGAGGCGAATGCGGAATACGGGGCGGTAATAAAAACATTTCTCCTTCACGGATGTCGATGGTTTCCCGCTTGCCTTCTTCGTTAATGATTTTCACCTGTATATCACCTTCCAACTGGTAAAAAAGTTCTTCACCTTCTTCCCAGTGATAGTCTTTGCGACCGTTGGGGCCACCCACGACCATCACAATAAAATCATCGTTTTCAAGGTAGATTTGTTTGTTGCCGACCGGAGGTTTGAGCAGCTCACGATTCTCATCAATCCAGGCACGAAGGTTAAATGGTTTTGCTATAGCCATGGCTGTAAATGGTTGTGGTAAACTTTAGCGACAAATGTAGAGAATCCTCCAACGCAATTCTTTATCTTTGAGACGAAATTGCGGTCAAATATTGGATAAAGCTAATCCCATGAATTTTTTGAAACTCCTTCCGCTCATGTGTCTTTTTGCATTTTGCAAATCTGCCAAATATACAGACGCACCCAAACCGCCGGAACAATATAACTCCGGAACAGACATACCATCGGTACCCTCTACACTTACCATTCCGGTGCACATCTCGGTGGATGAATTGGTTCGTTCCCTGAATACCAAACTTGCCGGCAAAGCCCTATTTGAGGACTATTCGTTTGAGGATAATGGCCATGACGGGCTGATGATGAATGCCTGGAAAAGTCAGGATATCAGCCTTTTTTTTAGTGGAAATACGGTCAAATACCGCATCCCGCTCAAACTTTGGGTTAAAAAAGAATTATTACTTGGTGCAGCAGCAGAGGCAGAAGCAGAACTTGCCCTGAACCTGAAAACTACCTTTGGAATCAATCCGGACTGGAGCCTTTCCACACAAACAGAAGTTGAATATCACGAGTGGCTGAGCAAACCGGTGCTAAAAACCGGCATCGGAGATATCAGTGTAGAAAGTATTGCCAACCTGGCGCTGAACCGAAGCAAAAAAACATTAAGCAAAACGCTGGATCAATACGTCAGTCAGCAAATCAGCTTGAAGCCATACGTGCAGGAAGCCTGGGAGGCCATTCAGCAGCCGGTTTTACTGGATGAAACCTACAAAATGTGGTCGAAAACTACACCTGTCAGTATTGGTATTACCCCTTTAACCACCTATGGGAATGCATTATCCACCAAAATTGCGGTCGAATGCCTGAATGATGTGTCTTTTGGGGAAAAACCTGCTTTTCGGGAAAATTCTTACTTGCCTAATCTCACTTTGTTGCAAGATGCACCGGAGGATTTTCATATGCGTTTTGCTACTGACGTGCCTTTTGCAGAAGCAGAGCGTCTGGCCAAAAACATGATGGTGGGCCAGGTATTTGAATCAGGCAAAAAGAAAGTAAAAGTTGAAGATGTAGCTCTTTGGGGCAACAACGACAAGGTTGTGGTCAATTCAAAATTGAGTGGTTCCTTTAATGGAAATATCTATTTCATTGGTCGGCCTGCATTCAATGCGGAGAAAAATCAAATCGAAGTAAAGGATCTTGATTTTCATGTGGATACGCGCAGTTTTTTGATGCGGTCAGCTTCATGGATTTTTCAGGGAACCATCAAGCGAAAAATGATGCAAAGCATGGTTTTTCCCTTAGAGTCTCAAATTACCGAACTCAAAAGTTCTGTGCAGCAAACACTTTACAATTATGAAATTCAACCAGGGGTTGTGCTCCACGGCAACCTTGATAGCCTTGCCGTACTAGATACCCGTGTTACGCCAACCGGCATTCGGGTTGATTTGATCTCCACTGGAAAGGTGAATGTGGATGTGAAGGGGCTGTAGGGTTTATGGGGTTTATGAGGGTTTATGGGGTTTATGTATCCCGGAATGATATTCCGGGAGGTTTATGGGGTTTATTTGTTGCCTTTTTCTATTCTAAAGCACTGGTGTATTTTCTTGTTCCGAAAATCTTCAGGCACTGTTTTGCTTGAGATTTCTATAATCCTGGCTGCACGGATCGCATCTTCTTCCAGTTTGAACTTCCTGTAGTTGGTGGAGAAAAACAACACTCCTCCCGGAGCCAGCAGTTGAAGTGCTGAGTTGATCATCCAAACGTGATCCCGTTGGGTGTCCAGGGTGCCGTCCATTCGTTTGCTGTTAGAAAAAGTAGGCGGATCCAGTACGATCAGGTCAAAAGTTTCCCGGATAGGCGACCTAAGCCAGGAAGTTACATCGGCCTGGAGCATTCGGTGGTTTCCTGTGGTAAAACCATTTAAATTCAGGTTGCGGTCAGCCCATTGCAGATAGGTTTGGCTCATGTCTACCGTGAGGGTGGTGGCAGCGCCACCGGCTGCGGCGTAAACCGTAAATGAGCCTGTGTAGGCAAAAAGATTCAAAACCCGCTTACCTGCTGCCTCCTGACGCACCATCTTTCTCGTATTCCGGTGATCCAGGAACAGACCTACATCCAGATAATCTGCCGGCCGGATCATAAAATTCAGACCATCTTCATGGACAATATACTCTGCGCCACCACGGGCAAATCGCTCATATTGTCGCAACCCTTTTTGACGCTGCCTGTATTTAACAAAAATCCGGTCCGGATGAATGTCCAAAACCTCAGATACCACCGTAACACAATCAGATAACCAGGCTGCGTGTTCATCTGGTTCCATGCCATGATCCCGGGCATACTCTGCGATATGTGCAACTTCCTCATACAGATCAACTGCCAGTGGCGTGCCAGGAATATCATTATCGTATAGCCTGTAACAGGAAATACCTTGACGCCGCGCCCATTTGCCAAAATGCTTGAAGTTTTTTGTCAGGCGATTGCGAAACGGCTCAAGTCGGGAAAGATCAGACATAGGGTAGGGGGGTGAGGTCATTTGAGGTCATTGAGGTCATTTGGGAGTCATTTGAGGTTATTTGAGGTCATTGAGGTCATTTGGGAGTCATTTGAGGTCATTTGAGGTCATTTGTGGTCATTTGAGGTCATTTGTGGTCATTTGAAGTTTTATAAAAGTACATTCCCCACATTCCCCACATTCCCCACATTCCAACCTTATTGCTTCCATTCAAAGCCAAAATGTCGGGCATATTCTTCCAGTGGTCCCAGGCCAACTTCTGCACGGCGTTTGTTGACATTGGCTTCGTCTTCAATGGTGTGAAATTTCAGGTTCCCGGTTTTTTCATCTTTAACTACCTGAGATCCGTAAATCTGAGGCTGTCCTTTATACATTCGAATCCTGTCAACCAACAGCGCAAAGGAACCTTTGCTTAGCTCTCCTTTATTCGCAGCTTCGTCCAGGAGCGGGAGATATTTTTCCTGCTTTTCCAGCGGTGCGTGTTGGATAACCAGCCAGATGACACTTTCATATTCACCCACCATGGATTTACCCGGATAACCGTATTGGGCAATGATGGCTTCTGCTTTGACCAGGCAAATAGAGTCGTTTTCCATCCAGGAGCGCATAAAAGCCTGGTATTCTGGCGATTCACGGGCATATTTCGACTCGATTTCGTCAATCTGTTGACGCGGTCTTTGGTCATCCTCCTGCAAGGTTTTCAAGGTTTTGGCCAGTTCATAGTTATAGCCGGATTTTTTGACTTCTGCATGGGCTTTTTCCATGGTTTTTTTGCCCAGTTCTGATTGGAAAAACGGTCCCAACTCCGGATATTCCGTGTTAGCTTCATCAAAAAGGCGCAACAAAATAACTGCACTGATTTCAACGGCCTTATCAGCCAGTTGTACGGCCTTCGCTTCATTCTGACACAACTGGGCGCAACGTGCTGCGCGCAAATGACTCAATGGACTATGTTTAGAGATCGCAAAAGCCTGGTCGTAAGCTTCCAGGCATGGGGCACATTGTCCTTTTTGAAGTTCACCCAAACCAATGTCAACGGCTTTTCGGTATTCAGGCGTTACCTGAGCAATGGCAAGACTTGTAAAAAGACTCAGCAGGATGGTTGCAAGTAGTTTCATGTTGTTTAAAATTTATTGGGTAAACATATGCATTATTACCTATTGACCACCCAAGGAAATGTAAGGTTGCTCATAAACCCCATAAACCCCATAAACCCATAAACCTCCCCTTACTCCTCCACATCTATCTTCGACACCAGCACTCGGTCAATTTTGCTCTTATCCATATCTACTATTTCAAACCGGTGTCCTTCCGTTTCCAGAATATCTCCAATTTTAGGAATTTCACTTAGCTTATATAAGATAAATCCTGCGAGGGTAGAATAGTCAGCGTCCTCAAAATCAAATTCCTTGAGATTCAGGGTTTCACGCAACTCATCGATTGGAATCATACCATCCACCAATAAGCTGCCATCCTCCCGGGTTACGATATTTGGATCTTCCGTGTCGTCAAGGTCAGGAAGTGTTCCAAAAATATTTTCCGTAAGATCATGCAACGTAATAATGCCCTGTGTGGAACCATATTCATCCACAACCACCGCAAAGTAGTTTCTTTCTTTCCGGAAGCGTTCCAGAATCTTTAAGGCATTCATAGATTCTGGTATGTACAATGGTTGGGTAGCAATTTTTCTGAAATCAAACCCTTTTTTACCCATGTTGTCTATATAGTCCCGGAGTTTGACTACCCCCAGTATATTTTCGATATTATCTTCGCACAATAAGAATTTAGTATAACCACTTTCCCGGATAACTCGATCATTTTCTTCAGGATCTGACTGAATATCAATCCATTCTACATCATTCCGGTGTGTCATGATCGTGTAGGCGTCACGATCGGCAAAACGGAGGATGTTGGTGATGAATTCACTTTCTTTTTGTTCGAGAACACCCTGTTGCTTGGCCATTTTGACCATCAATTTGATTTCATCCTCCGAGATGCTTTGTTGGTCGTTGGGCTTGATGAACAGCATTCGCATGAACAACTTGGTGCTCCAGCTCAAAAAAACAGAGATCGGCCCGGTAAACTTAGTGATCATATTCATTACCGGGGCGCAGGCAATAGCCAGGGGTTCGGCGTATTGGATTGCGATGTACTTGGGTGCCAATTCACCCACAATCAGGGAGAAATAGGTGATCAGGGTTACAACTACAGAAAGCGAAATTTGCTCACTGTAAGGGGCGGCTGCCGGAATCATTTTGATGAAGGGCTCTAGCTGGTGCCCGATAGCTACCCCTGCATAAGCACCTTCCACAATACTGATCAGGGTGATCCCGATCTGCATGGCAGAAAGGTAATGGTCTATATTGTCCAGCAAATCAACAGCAATGGCTGCATTACGATTCCCCTTGAGTTTCTCCCCTTCGAGGCGTGATCGTTTGGAGGTGAGCAATGCAATTTCACCCAGCACAAGAAATCCGTGCAGGACGATGAGGACGACTACTATAGCAATTTCCATGCAAATAATGCTCCGTTGCCGCTTTGAAAAAAGGTGTTTTGCTGGCGCAATTTATACGGACGGCGTGGCAGCGTGGCTTCAAAAAGAATCCAGTAAAAAAGTTGCGCCGAACTTTGTTCTGGATTCAGGGGCAAAAATAGGCACTTTGCCAAATTTTTCATAAGAATTATTTAGGGTTGCCTGCACTGCAAGAAAAATTTTGTTAAAAAGTAAAAAAAATTTCCCTCTCCCGAAAATATGCCCATACATTTGGGACTATTAACAGGCACACTGCCAACAATCATCACCAACTTTATTTCTGCGTATCGGCTTTAAACTTGTACACCATTTAAATTTTTGAACCAATTTAACTGGTTAAAAGCAAAACCCATTTGCTCATGCAAGTTATGCCAATGCTCCATGATCAGGAACTGATCGCCCGTTACGCTGATGGTGATGAACAAGCCTTCGAGATTCTTCTTTCTCGTTACAAAGGCAAAATTTACACCTCTATCTATCTTTTTGTAAAAGATCGTGCTCTTGCTGAAGACATCTTTCAGGAGGTGTTTATCAAGATCATTGACACGCTCCGCCGGGGCAAGTACAATCACGAAGGTAAATTCGTGCAATGGGCCATGCGCATTGCCTATAACATGTGTGTGGATTATCACCGCCGCAACAAACGTCGCGCACATATCAACCCCAGCCCGGAGTTCGATATTTTCGATGTGCTTCGCGTGAGCGATGAAGGTCCGGAAACCATGATTATGCGTTCCGAAACCCATAACCGTATTCGCACCCTGGTAGATTCGCTTCCGCCGGAACAACGCGAAGTAGTGATCCTTCGTCACTATGCCGACATGAGTTTCAAAGAAATTGCCGGCCTTACCCGCGTCAGCATTAACACTGCTCTGGGACGTATGCGTTACGCCCTCATTAATATCCGCAAAATGATGTCGGAGAAAGAAGTGGTGCTCCAGTAGGCGCATCGAATATCCAATATCCAATGCCCAATGTCCAATGTCCAAGGGGGGCGGGTGTCTGGCGTCTGCACATTTTTCTGATGATTCACGGGTGCCTGGCAA
This sequence comes from Saprospiraceae bacterium, assembly GCA_044347755.1. GTDB lineage: Bacteria > Bacteroidota > Bacteroidia > Chitinophagales > Saprospiraceae > M3007. The sequence continues at coordinate 13,200 of JBIKUE010000027.1, read as the reverse complement.
AAGTTCTAAGCGTTCTCCAGCCAATCATCCGTGAATAGCCAAACATAAGTGCTGACACCAGACACCCGCATCACTTGAACATTCGATATTGGACATTGGATATTGGATATTCCTTCCGTTTCTTTGCGGCATGAATGCTCTTGCAGAAACTCATTTTCAATTTCCAGGCCAAACGGCCTTCTATCGCGGTAAGGTTCGCGATGTTTATTCTATAGGAGATATATTGGTAATGGTGGCAAGCGACCGAATTTCGGCGTTCGACCACATCTTACCCCGGCCAATTCCCCACAAAGGGGCGGTTTTGAATCAAATTGCCGCTTATTTCCTCCAGGCTACCAGTGATATTTGTCCAAATTGGCTTATTTCAGCCCCGGATCCCAACGTGGCTATAGGTGTACGTTGTGAGCCTGTACGGGTGGAAATGGTGATCCGTGGCTATTTAGCCGGACACGCCGCCCGGACCTATGCATCTGGACTTCGCACGCTTTGTGGCGTGTCTTTGCCGGAAGGGATGCGTGAAAATGATCGATTTCCGGAACCAATTATTACACCGAGTACCAAAGCAGAGGAAGGACATGATGAAGATATCTCCCGCGGAGATATTCTGGAGCATGGTCTGGTAAGTCCGGAACATTATGCCCAAATGGAGGCCTACACACGCGCACTCTTCCAGCGCGGAACAGAGATGGCAGCTGCACAAGGCCTGATCCTGGTTGATACCAAATATGAATTCGGTTTGAAGGACGGAAGGATAATACTCATGGATGAAATCCATACGCCCGACAGCTCACGATATTTCTACGCTGAAGGTTATGAAGAGCGCCAGCAAAAGGGTGAAAAACAGCGCCAACTCAGTAAGGAATTCGTGCGGGAGTGGCTGATAGCCAATGGTTTTCAAGGCAAAGAAGGTCAACAAATGCCTGAGATGCCGGATGCCTTTGTTCGTGAAATCTCCGATCGCTACATAGAGCTCTTTGAAAAGGTGACTGGCCGGACCTTTCAAAAAGATACTCATGCCAATATTCCAGCTCGCATTGAAGAAAACGTACTGGCAGCGCTGAATGTCATGTAGTAGGTTGCCACATCCTTTAGGGTGTGGCTAAATGATGGCGCCAGGACTTGGCATAGAGCCTTTGTGTAGTTGGTTAATCCGTACACAAAAGGATCTCTATAGTTCTTTGCACCCTATCCTTATTTCCATGAGATACCTTGCTCTTTTTCTTTTGCTTTTCACTGGCGCTACTCTTTTTTCCCAGCCGGTAAGCCTCATTTTAGCACCACAAGCTACCGCGGCGGAAACCCGGGCAGCAGCCATTTTGAAATCATATCTGGGCAAATTGACCCGTCAGCCTATTACCATTACCCGTGAACCGAAATCTGAGCCCGTACCTCCCGCCATTTTTATTGGCCAGAGTCCGGCATCTCAGGCGCAGGGGTTTGTTTTTCCGGAGAAAATGGAGGAAGATGCCTTGTTCCTGCACGGGAAAGGCGGCATGATGGCCCTGGGGGGTGGGGGAGAGATGGGGGCTGAATATGCAGCCTATTCGTTGCTTGAATGGCTGGGGTGCCGGCGTTTCAGCCCACGCGACACCCTGATGCCTAAGCTGGAAACCATTCAACTCCCCGCGATTGCGGCAAGAGTGGAAACGCCTGCATTTCCTTACCGGGAGTTATGGTATGAACCTGCTATGGATGATTCCTGGGCACGGTGGCATAAGCTCAAAACCCATACCCAAAAGAATAAAGAATGGGGTATGTTTGTACATACCTTCGATAAACTTTGTCCTCAGAATCAATATTTTAAGGAGCATCCGGAATACTATTCTTTTAACGGTGCACAATATTCTCCCGGGCAACTTTGCCTCTCCAATGACACGGTATTTCAAATTGTTGTGGCGAGTCTTCGTGCAGCCATGGATCTAAACCCGGAGGCAAAATATTGGTCGGTGAGTCAGAACGACAACTATGATTACTGCAAATGTTCCCGTTGTTCTGCCTCTGACCGAAAATACGGAAGTGCGGCCGGTTCGCTTTTGCTGTTTGTTAATCGGGTGGCCAGGGAGTTTCCCAGTAAGGTTATTTCCACGCTGGCTTATCAATACACCCGGAAAGCGCCTAATGGCCTTAAACCGGAACCAAATGTAAATATCTGCCTGTGCAGTATAGAGTGCAACCGCGGAAATCCGATTGAAGAAGGTTGTGCTGATTTCGCCAACGATGTACGTGAATGGTCTGCCCTGACGTCGAACTTGATGATCTGGGATTATGTAGTTCAATTCAGGTCGTATTTTGGACCGTTTCCGAATTGGAAAACCCTGCAACCCAATTTAAAGTTTTTTCAAAAGAACCGGGTGCAAATGATGTTTGAGCAGGGAAGTGGCCGGGATCGGTCCGAGTTTTCAGATATGCGGGCGTACCTGCTGGCCAAGTTGATGTGGAACCCAAATGCCAATCAGGACTCCATTCTGGCTGATTTTCGAAAGGGTTATTATGGTGAATATGCCGGCTTTGTAGATCGTCATGTAAAAGATCAGATCAGGCGCATGGAAAAGCATGGCAAAAAGCTCTGGATTTATGATGTGCCTCAGAATGAGCCATTTGTACGCGATAGTTTTTATTACCGCATGATGAATTTCGACCAGGGAATGCCCAAACCTTCTGATCCCAAACTGGAATTGCGCATGCGGCCGATCGTGTTGGTAGATCTGTTCTCATTCCTGGAAAACATGAAATCAGTTCCAACCAGGGGCGATGATTTCATGGCCCGAAATGCCTACATGATGTTCCGGTATGATACAAGTGGTTTGCACGAAATGTTCAACAGCTTTGAACAATGGTGTTCGGAAGCAGGCATGAAACATTTGAATGAAAACAGATATACCCCGGCCCAATATGTAAAGGATTTCAGGATGTTTTTAGCCCGAACACGTGCCGCTGCTGAATCTATTGCTCATTCTGTTCAACTTACCGAACCGGCATCTCCCCAATATGCCAAGGGGAATGCGGAAGTCCTGACAGATCAGTTGGTGGGCGAAACAGACTACCGGTATAACTGGATTGGTTTTCAGGGAAATGACCTGCAGGCAACGGTTCAGGTATCAGATTCCGGGATGACCTTTATTTCCGATATTACTATTTCCTTTTTACAGGATCAGGCGTCCTGGGTTTTTCTTCCGGAAAAGGTCGTTTTTGAAATATCACCGGATGGAGAATCCTTCTTTCCGGTAAAAGAAGAGATTATCCCAACCGTTCCTGATGATACAAAACGGTATCAAACCGTAAAGGCTCGGTTTGATACTACGGCGGCCAAAGCCATTCGCGTTACGGCCGTGAACCGTAAGGTTTGTCCGGATTGGCATACCTGTAACGGGAATCCCTGCTGGATTTTTGCCGATGAGATAACAGTTAAATAAAATTGCGATCCGCGATTAAACCTTTGGCCGACTCTGAGGTCTTATCTGTACAAAACCTGAACAAATCACCATTAATGGTTGCATCGAAACCTGTTTCAGATGAACAGATCATGGAACTTTTGCGCTCCGGGGCAACCTTTGAGCGTGGTTTCAGGCTATTAATGGCGCAATATCGGGAACGCCTGTATTGGCATATCCGACGAATGGTTTTGGTTCATGATGATGCAGACGATGTGCTGCAAAACACGTTCATTAAAGTGTATCGCGGAATCGGGCAGTTTGAAGGCAAATCTAAATTGTACACCTGGTTGTACCGGATTGCTACCAACGAAGCCATTACCCATATGCAGAGCTCAGCACGCCACGCATCTTCCTCTATCGATGATGCAAATACTTTGCTGGCGCAACGTCTGCAGGCTGATGAGTGGTTTGATGGTGATGAGGTGCAAACCAAATTGCAGTTGGCTATCGCACAGCTCCCCGACAAACAAAAACAAGTCTTTAACCTGCGGTATTATGAGGAAATGCCCTACGAAGAGATGTCGCAATTACTGAATACCTCTGTAGGCGCCCTGAAAGCCTCTTTTCACCACGCAGTAAAAAAAATAGAATCAGCTTTTTCGGAGGCTGATTAGCCCCTGGAAAACAAAAAAACTGCTTTGTTATGAAAAAGCAACATTCAGAAGAGGAAATACCTGATTTCCTGAAGGATTTGAAAGCCAAAAAAGATGGCTTTAATCTGCCGGAAGGGTATTTCAACGACATGGAAGACGCGGTGTTTGCCCGCCTGAAATCAGGCGGAGATTTGGATCGTCCGGTAGTGAACGTACGTCGGGGAGGCAAAATGTGGGCTTCCTTCATCCGGCCAAAAGCCGCCATGGTCTATGCCGCTGCGCTGGCGCTGGTTTTGGCTGCGGTATGGTTTGTTAGGCAATCCACGCAAGAATTATCTCAGGCTCCGATGGCGGCTGTTGAATTCAGTGAAGAAGAATTGGAAACCTACCTGTTGGAAAATGCCCTTGAATTTGAACCGGAACAATTGGCATCCATTGAACCGGACAAGGTTCCGGAATTCACAGATGAACAACCAACGGATCAAAATAATACCTCCAAACGAAAGCAACCAGAAATTCATCCTGACGATCTGGAAGAGATTCTGGATGAAATGACGGATGAAGAGCTGGAACAGATACTCTAACCATTTAATACAAGTGCTCGCTATGAATATCATAAAGAATCAAGGGTGGATGTTGCTGTTGTTTATCAGCATAACAGCCCACGCTCAGGTGGATCCTGATCAAAAAGAGGCCAGATTGGCCGCCTTCCGGGCAGAAGTGTTTACCCGGGTGCTAAACCTTACACCAGACGAAGCCCAGGGTTTCTGGCCAGTGTATAATGAGTATGCCGACAAACGCGAACAGGTACAGCAAGACCTTCGCCCCGGCAAACAACTGGACCAAATGAGCGATGCGGAAGTTGAAGAACAAATAAAGCGACATTTCGATCTGAAACAACGGGAACTCGAACTTGAAAAAGAGGCTTATCAGAAACTTCGAAAAGTGCTTCCACTCCGCAAAGTGGCCAAATTGCCTGCAGCTGAACGTGAATTCCGCGAATCCCTGATCAAAAAGCTCCAGGAAGCCCGCGAACGCCGCCAGGAAAGACAGCAGATCAGGCCGGGAAGAAACAAAAGGTGAGTGCCTGAGTGTTTGAGTTTGGGAGTGTTGAAGTTGGCGTTCGGCTGGGTAACTCACCTGGGACTTGGTCAAATAGGTCAAGTGATAACACCCAGCCGAACGCCAACTTCAACACTCCCAAACTCCAACACCCAAACACTCTTTTCCGCTATCTTCGCGGCCTGTATGAAGATTCCCTTTTTTCTTTTATTCCTTACTTCGGTTTGGTCAGCCTGTTATTTTTCACCTGGGCCTGATGGGGCAATGGTTGAAGTTGTAAAAGCTACACCTAAAAAGCCACTTACCAGACTGGATACCTTTGCCCGGGAATATGCCCGTTATTTTGAGGCAAACTTCCAACTCACCAACACACCCGGCGCGGCTTTAGTGATTGTTAAAGATACGCAGGTACTCTTGATGAAGGGTTATGGCCTGCGTGTGGCAGGCAAACCTGATTCCATTGATGAACACACAGTATTTCGGATTGGCTCTTTATCAAAAGGTTTTGCAGGCGTTTTGACAGGTCTTTTGGTTCAGGACAACCAATTACATTGGAACGATCGGGTAAAGGATTATTGTCCGGATTTCAACCTGCGTGATCCCAAACAAGCTTCCCGTTTGGAACTTTGGCATTTATTGTCGCACACTACCGGGTTGCCTTATCATGCTTTCACCAACCTGATCGAACAGGATTATAGTGTGCAGCGCATTGTGAAAGAATATTTCCCTCAAGCTCCTGTGAGTGGAAAAGAAGGCGTGTTCTATGCCTACCAGAATGTGGCACTTTGTATTATGGAAGAAGTCATGTTTCAAAAAACGGGCAAGACCTACGCACAGTTGCTTTCCGAGCGCATTTTTAATCCGCTGGGGATGCATCATTCCTCCTGCGATTTTCAGAGCCTTCAAAATGAGCCTAACAAAACCCCGCCACATGTACAAACAGGGTGGGGGAGCTGGCATCCGGATAAAATATCTTCCTCCTACTACAATGCTGCAGCCGCAGGCGGAATTAACGCCAGCATTCATGATATGGGGCAATGGCTAATTTGCCTGTTGGGATACCGGCAAGATGTAGCATGGAATACCACCCTGGATCAGGTTTTTAAACCGGTCGTAAAAACTGACAAAGAACGCCGCATTTTTCCGCGCTGGTTGCCACGCGACGCAGCGGCCTATGCCATGGGTTGGCGGGTGCTGGACGATCATGGAGATACCATTATTTATCATGCCGGTTACGTAAACGGCTATAAAAGCGAGATTGCCCTTAACCGCAAAGATGGCATCGGTATTTGTGTGCTATTTAACGCAGCTACGCCCCTCAGCAATGATTGTGTCCCGGAGTTCTTCCAACAATGGAAGAAGGCACAAGGTCAGGTGGAAAGGCACTAAGTGTTGTTACACTAAGGCACAAAGGCGCGAAGGCACGAAGCTTAGTACCGGCGTTTCGCCGGTACTAAGCTTCGTGATTGGCTGGCGGATCAGGCAATAACTACTGCATTTTAGGCGTGGCAGCGAAGCTGCCAAAAACTTTGTGCCTTCACTCCTTCGTGCCTTTGTGTAATAATACTTCGTGCCTTTTCGCCACTTTTTGTCGTCTACGATAGTTTTGCGTTTTGAAATCAAATTTTCTTTCTTCTTTTGCCAAGCGAACAGGGTTATGAAGAACTCTGATTTCCAGCTCTTTTTGTTTGAAAAATGAACATACGCACATGAAGCAAATCTACTCCTTACTTGCAATCTTTATGTTAATCGGCAGCCTTTTGCAGGCTCAGGTGACCTTAAAAGGTAAAGTCCGCGACGCTGAAACGGGTGACGACCTGATAGGCGCCAGTGTTGTGCCTGCCAATGCTCAGGGAGGCGCACTAACCGATTATGAAGGCGTTTTTGTGCTGAAAGTGGATAAATTGCCTGTTAACATAAAAATTTCCTACACAGGGTATGAAACCCTGGAGTTGACAGTAACAGATGTTGCCCAAAAAATTGATATCCGACTGTCATCTGCGAGTATTGTCATGGAAGAGGCGATTGTAATAGGCCAGCGGATTGACGACAAACAAAAAGCAGCGCCTTTAACCATTGAAAATATGGATGCGTTGGCCATCAAACAAACGGCATCTGTGAACTTCTATAACGGTCTGGGTAATTTAAAAGGGGTGGATTTGACCACAGCATCGCTGGGTTTTACCATTATCAACACCCGGGGATTTAACTCTACCAGTCCGGTGCGCTCGCTGCAGATCATTGATGGTGTAGACAATCAGGCTCCGGGTTTGAACTTTTCTTTGGGCAACTTCTTGGGAGCAAGTGATCTGGATGTGGTTAAAGTGGACCTGATCCAGGGTGCCAGTTCGGCTTTTTATGGACCAAATGCCTTTAACGGGGTGATCTCCATGGAAACGAAAAATCCATTTGTGCACAAAGGTCTTTCTGCCAGTGTAAAATATGGAAGCCGCAATCTGACTGAAACAGCACTGCGATTTGCGCATGCATTCAAAAATAAAAACGGTGACTTGTCCTCTGCCTTGAAGTTTAACTTATTCTATCTCACGGCAAATGACTGGGTAGCAAATAATTTCTCTCCGGTAGATGGCACTCAAACAGGGTTTGGTAATCCGGGCGGTTTTGATGCGGTAAATATTTATGGTGATGAGTATTTTTCACTCAATGATTTTTCCGACCCCGCCAACCTGTCTCAGAGTTCAGCAGGTTTGGGTTCATTCCATCGTACCGGTTACAGGGAGGAAGACCTGGTGGACTATGATACCAAAAACTTTAAGGCAGGTATTGCCTATCACATCCGCACCAATCCAGGTAAAGCATTCGAATCGCCGGAATTGATTTTTGCATCCAATTATGGTACTGGTACTACCGTGTATCAGGGCGACAACCGCTTCAGTCTTCGCGGGATCAACTTTTTCCAAAACCGGATAGAGTTCAGGAAAAAAGACAAGTTTTTTATTCGTGCTTATGCCACCCATGAAGATGCGGGCCGTTCCTACGACCCCTATTTTACCGCGCTTCGGCTTCAGCAGGCAGCTAAAAGTGATGAAAACTGGTCGCTGAACTACAATGATTACTGGGGAGATTTTATTTATCCCAGGATGAAAGCTTTAGGATATCCACAAAACGTGATTTTCCTGCCGGAGCCTCCTTTTGTTTTATTCGATACCGCCTCTTCACTCCAATGGCTTCGTCAGCCTAATGTGATGGACTCCTTGTCGGTATGGCATCAACTGGCTGCAGATTACGCCAACGGTATTGACCCGCAAAGACCCGATGAAACGTTTCCATATTTTGATCCAAATTCAACAGATCCAAATGAAAGGGCACGTTTTCAGAAAGAATTTGACCGCATTACTTCTTTAAAGTCAACAGAAGGTGGTACCCGTTTTTACGATAAATCAGCCCTGTATCACGTGCATGGAGAATACAGGTTTACCCCAAAGTGGACCGATGAATTGCGAATAGGGGGCAACGGCCGACTCTACACGCCCAATTCTCAAGGCACTATTTTTAAGGATACAGCAGGTGTTCCAGCCATTCGCAATTTTGAATTTGGTATCTATGGGGGTATTGAGAAGAAGTTCATGGACGACAAGCTGATTGCCAATGTTTCAGCCCGTGTAGACAAGAATCAAAATTTCAATTGGGTATCCACGCCCGCAGCTTCTTTGGTATGGACGCCAAAAATCAATAATTACCTCAGGCTTTCCTTCTCTTCTGCCGTTCGAAACCCGACACTTACCGACCAATACCTGAATCTGAATGTTGGACGGGCAACCTTGCTGGGCAATCTGGATGGATTTTATGATTTGATTACGGTTGAATCATTCAGAAGATATCTGGATACCCGCGATACGGTCATTCGTTTTGATGCAGCGCCTATACAGCCTGAAAAAGTCAAAACTTTTGAAGTGGGCTATCGGACCACCCTGTTCAAAAAACTATATGTAGATGCCGGGTATTATTACAGCTTCTACAATGATTTTATTGGGTATAACATTGGTATTGATTCTGATTTTGATCCTACCACAGGATTCCCGACCAACACCAAAGTTTACCGGGTGGCGGCCAATTCAACGCAGGAGGTTACCACACAGGGTTTGGCCGTTGGCCTGAACTACTATTTTAGTGAGTACTATATGCTTGCAGGTAATTATTCCTGGAACAAGTTGAACAAAGCATTTCCGGACGATCCTATAATTCCGGCTTTCAACACGCCTGAGCACAAATACAACGTAAGCCTTTCTGGTCGCGATGTGCCGCTTAACCTTGGCTTTATGAAATTGAAAAAGACTGGGTTCAATTTGACCTACAAGTGGATTCAAGGTTTTACCTTTGAAGGCTCTCCACAGTTCACAGGCGCAGTTCCAACCTACGATATGGTGGATGCCCAAGTGAATGCGACCTTTGACAAAATCCACACTACCGTGAAAATTGGCGCGTCCAACTTATTAAACAATCAGGTATCTCAGACTTATGGCGGTCCGGCCATAGGCACCATGGCATATGCCTCGATCGTGTATGATTTTGCAAAAAAATGATTTTGAACAAATTCACCAACCATTCATTGTTTATCATGAAACAACTCAAAGTACTCCTGCTTTTTAGTCTTTTCGCTGCTTCGATATCGGCGCAGAGTGATCGTTATTTTGATCAGGTTTTTTCCAGCGTTGATGTAACCGCTGATGTACCTTACGCTGTTAATGCCACAGTGCTTTTCATTGCGCCGCCACCAAACGGTTTTGGTCAGGCCATTCCACAAACATTAAGAGCGGATATCTATGAGCCTTCCGGCGACACAGAAACGGCTCGTCCGCTGGTTATTATTTTGTGTACCGGCAACTTTTTGCCTCCACAGGTAAATGGTGGATGCACCGGTACCCGCAAAGATGCCACAAATGTCTTTATGGCAACCCGTTTGGCTAAAATGGGTTATGTAGTAGCAGTAGCTGACTACCGCCTTGGCTGGAATCCGGTAGCATCTACCCAAACGGAGCGTATTTATACCCTGATCAATGCTGCGTATCGTGGTGTACAGGACGTGAATACCTGCGTACGTTTCTTCCGCAAGGATGTGGCTACAGCTGGAAACAACTATGGCATTGATCCGGAGAAGATCACGGTTTGGGGTATTGGCACAGGTGGCTACATTGCCGCTGCTGCTGCTACACTTGATACCATTACAGATACGTATGTTCCGAAGTTCCTGACGCCACAAGGTCCAATGGTACTGGAGTTTTTAAGCGGTAACGTTGAGGGTACAACCTTTGGGGTAAATCCTGGCATTCCGGGATTGCCTTTTCCTGCAGGTGATACACTCTGCTATGTTAACCACGTTGGATACAGTTCTGATTTCAAGTTGGCTGTAAACCTCGGCGGTGCATTGGGCGATCTCTCCTGGATTGATGCAGGTGACTCCCCAATCATATCGTTCCATAACCCAACAGATCCGTTTGCGCCATGTGGTACTGCAATCGTATTGGTTCCACCTCCGATAAACCTTCCGGTGGTAGAAGTAACAGGTAGCTGCGGCTTCCAGCCAGTGCTGAATGCGCAGGGTATCCAAAATGCCATGATTGCAGCCAATCTCAACGATCCGCTTTCTGTTAAGGCAAAGTCTTTGAATGGTAACATAGAAGGTTTTTATCCATTCCTGGGTAATGACTCCAGCCCATGGGGTTTTTCTGCCAGCTCCAATCCTTACGGCCTGGGCACGGACCCAATGTGCGAAACATTTGCGCCTACACACCAGGCTTACCTGGATACCATCATTGCCTATTTTGCTCCAAGAGCATGTGCCGTACTAGGCCTGGGCAATTGCAACACCAGCGAAGTAGGCACCAATGACCTGAGCACTTCAGAGGTAGGCATGTCGGCCATTCCAAACCCGACAGATGGCGACTTCATGCTGAAAACAGATGAAAAATTCACCATGCAGAGCATTGAACTGGTAGACATCGCCGGTCGTCTTTGCGCCAGCTTCCAGAACGTGAACAACAACCAGTTCACGGTAGCCCGCAATGGTTTGGCGCCAGGCGTATACTTTGCCCGTGTTCGTTTCAACGAAGGCATGGTGACGCAAAAGGTAATTTTGAAATAAGAAAATCTGGATATAACGATTGCAAAGGCGGCACAACTGGAAACGGTTGTGCCGTTTTTTTTTGGGGAGATGGATTCCCGTACCGGCGGGTTTAGCCGCCGGGTTTTAATAGTTGTTAAATCAAATTAAAATACAAGATAATATGAAAAGATTATTTCTGATTTCGCTTGTCCTGTTTTCAGCTTACTTCGCTTTCACGCAGCCCAACATCCAATGGCAGCGCGCAATTGGCGGTACTCAAGGGGATCATGCATACAATATACAATTATCATCAAATGGTACCCTCATGGTCGCCGGTTTTTCCTTGTCGAATGACGGCGATTTTTTTGGAGGTTTTGGCGCAACAGAAGTTTGGTTAGTTCAATTGGATACTTTAGGTAATGTTCTTTGGAAAGAAAATTACGGGGGAACTGAAGATGATCGTGCATATTCAATAGCACAAACTTCTGATCAAGGCTGGATTTTTGCAGGTTTTACCAGGTCAAATAATACACAAGTGTCTGGTAATAATGGTTTAACAGATTTTTGGGTTGTTAAATTGGATAACCTAGGGCAAATTGAATGGCAAAAATGTCTGGGTGGTTCCGGTTTCGATGAAGCCTGGGAAGTGAAACAGACACCGGACGGGGGATATATCGTGGTGGGGATTTCTGATTCTGCGGATGGAGATCTTACTGTGAACAATGGCCTGGAAGACATTTGGATAGTGAAATTGGATGCCTCAGGCACCTTAGAATGGCAACGTTCATTTGGGGGGTCAGGACCAGAAGAGGGAAAGGGGATCGTTTGTACTAATGATGGTGGTTATATTATTGCTGGGGAGTCATTCTCTAATGATGGTGATGTACCTGTGCTTCTTGGTGGCGAAGATTATTGGGTATTAAAATTGAACAGTGAAGGTAAGATTGAATGGCAACGCGTATTTGGAGGTACAGGGTTGGATTCGGCCACTGATATATTGCAAACCCGTGATGGAGGCTACATAGTATTTGGTCAATCAAGATCTACGGGTGGCGATATCACCAATAATCATGGAGGATATGATTTGTGGGCCATAAAACTTGATCATGAAGGAAACAAACAATGGGAGCGATCTTATGGAGGAACAAATGAAGATTATGGACGCGCAATATTGCAAACTGAAGATGGAGGATTCCTAATGACCGGCCTAACTACCTCTTCCGACGGCGACGCCATTGGCAACGACGGTCTCGCTGATGGTTGGGTCATCAAAACAGACTCCATGGGTAATATTGAATGGCAAAAAACATTGGGCGGTACGCAAGATGAGACGTTCCACAGTATCCAACAAGGCCCGGATGGTTCCATCTACTTAGCCGGCCATGCCAGATCCAACAACGGAGATGTATCTGGCGTGAAGGGCAAGATTGACTACTGGGTGGTGAAACTCGGTATGACATCCAGTGCTACCGGGGCGCCTATATCCTTGCCTTTGCGACTTTCCCCTAATCCCACTGGCCAATGGCTATCGCTTGGTCTGCCGGCAGTTGAGCAAGGAATGCAGATTCAAATAACTGATGCCACAGGCAAAGTTCAGCGAACGTGGATAACCCGGTCGGATACACAGATGGATGTTTCCTGGTTAGTTGCCGGAACGTATTGGGTTACAGCAGTCTCTACCTCCGGACAGCGGTATTCCGGGCAGTTGGTGAAGCAATAATCCAATAAACAAAAGCGCTGCCCGTCCTGTATGCCGGAATGTTATTCCGGCCTGCATCCTTTACAAAAGAAAGCGGCATATCTGGAAACAGTTGTGCCGATTTTCTTTTGTGGTTTCCCGTACCGGCGGGTTTAGCCGCCGATTATCCGGGTAGTTCCATTGGATGGTCAGTAATTGTGGGTGCTTCACCCTCGGCCCATCTCTAGTGGATCGTGCGATTAGTTTTTAAGATTTCATGTATATTTCGGCCTAAAATATCTTATGTCATGAAAACATTTGATTTAAAGGCCGAAGATCGGAGTTCATTGAAAGAATTGTTGCAAAAAG
>JBIKUE010000130.1:0-12631 GCA_044347755.1 Saprospiraceae bacterium | reverse complement strand
CCAAAACAACGCCCACAGAAACCAGGAACTATGTATCCGGCATTGAGTACCTTGGCAACGCATTAGATGCAATATATCACGGAGAAGGGCGTTGTACACCCAACGGCGCCTCGGCGTTTTACTATGAATACACCATCAAAGACCATCTGGGCAACGCGCGAATAAACTTCCGGGCCAATGGTACCGCGGTGACCTTCCTGCAGGAATTGCACTATTACCCGTTTGGCATGCTGATGGAAGGAATCGGCACAGCGCCGGTGACGAACAATGGGTATAAATACAACGGCAAGGAACTTAACGAGGATCTGGGGCTGAATTTGAGCGATTATGGTGCGCGGTGGTATGATGCGAGTTTGGGGAGATGGTGGAGTGTGGATCCGATGGGGTATGTTTTGCCAACTGAATCCCCTTATAATTACGCTGGATGTAACCCTGTTTCTAACATTGACCTATATGGGATGCTGAAATATCCTTCTGGTGCTAATTATGGTAAATATAAAAAATTGACAAGTTTTCTAAAAGGGGAGAATGGAAATTTCAATAAATTTTTAAGCAACCCTGATATCAGGGATGGTTTAAAGATTATGGGAGGATGGACTGATGAAGAGATAAACAACCAAATATTGAAATGGGACGGTTCGAAAAGCTTAGAGTTGGAATTGACGTACACGCCTGGAGGAGATGCAATGATAAATGGGAATACTACTTATTCTAACATTCAACTCAATCAAGCACTTGTAGACAAGCTTGAAAGCGCGACCTCTATTGAGGAAGAACGGGGGATACTATTGGCAATTATGACAACGATACTTCATGAATGTATACATTGGGGAGACAATCAAAATCTTGATGTAAAGCAGCAAACTGAAGGCAATTTTTCAAAAAATGGTCGTATGTTTAGATATAAGGGAGTGATAATCGCGGACAAGGATAATGATGAAACAGGAAATGCATTTGAGAACGCAGTTTGGGGAGGAGGCAATAACGTGAGTCCAAAAATTGACGATGCTTCCATTCAAGCTTATATACAGCGCTGGCAGATACTCTATGCAAATGAAAAACCTGAGGAAAAAAGTAAAGCTCCAGAACCCGTACCAAGAGCTTAAAAATGGCATCGCCCCATTTGTTCAGCCTCTTACACCAGTTTTAACCATGTTCTCTTTACCCAGTACCCAATCATTCTTTAACATGAGGTTACTCTCATGTTTGGTTGCCTTTTTACTATGTTCAAACTTGGAAGCACAGTTTTCAAGGCAGCTGATCGACACTGACAGCTCTGAGATAGAAATTGTTAAAAATGCTGATTACAGATTTTTTACTGAGACCTATAAGTACAAGGATTCGGTTTGGTATAGTGTAAGTTTTTTGAATGATACTACTCAAATAAGGGAACAAGGGTGGCATCGAAAGAATAGACGACATTTGGGTGTCTGGAAACAATACACTGAAACAGGTGAATGGATGTATGTTTGGGACCATGATAAGGGAACCTGCGTGGTTAACCCTAAATTTTACCCATATCACTATATGCTTGAGGATGTAAAAAGGAAGGCTGATAGCTTATTAATTTACGCCTATGGTATCGATTTTGTAAAAAGACATATATTTTTTAATTTTGAACTTAATGCTTACGTTGAATACATTGACCAAGAAAGTGCTAAACCAACATGGCTGTCAAAAAAAGTGGGATCATGGGTTGAGCCTTTAGAAAAAATACCCAATAATTTCTATATTGGTTATGAAGTAAGACTAGCATGTAGCGATGAAAAATTTATTAACCTCACGCTTAGTTTTGATTCTACAGGAAACTATATCCCAGAAGGTGATTTACCTGTGTATGTCAATTCAGGTTTTGAGAAAATCAAAGGCCGCTCTGGAATATTCACCATAAATAAAGAAATAGCTTTATCGAATGCCAAAAAACATGGGCTAATCCTGAATGCACAAAGCGAAGTGGATGGTTTTTTAAAATGGGAAAGCTTTAAAACAAAAGATTTTTACAACGGTCAATTCAGATATTATCTGACAGTTTACAAGGGCCATGAAGCATATACCAAGGGGCCTGAACGCAAGGGGATTGTAAAAAAATACGATGCGTATGTTTTTAATCCCTGGAATTGTAAATTTGTTAAAAGGAAGAAGATGAAATCCATACAAGAGTGGACATCGCATGGAGGACATTCAACAGGACTTATAGATGATGTGGAAAAGTAGGGGTAAAAAACATTTGTGCAAGTCGGGACTCGCAGATAATTCTGCCTCGCTTGGTCTTCTCATCGCAAAAGCCGCCCGGTGCTTACCACCGATGCCAAAGGTTTCAAGGTATTCACCCGGTATGATATCCTCAGCCGCCCGGTGGTAACCGGCAAGTATAAGGGGACAGCCTCTCCGGCTGGTACCAACCCGCTGTTTGAAACGCCCAATACCACGGCGCCGCACTACTACACCAGCACCAGCTTCCCAACGGATAACAACCTGGACGTGTACAAGGTGTTTTATTACGACGACTACGATATTGACAACAACGGAAGTCTCTCCGGAACGGAAACATATACCAACCCTGCTGAAAGCGGCTACGAAACCGCTGCTTTCCTGCGCACGCGCGGAAAGCCCACCGCCTCCAAAACCGGTATCCTGAAAAATGACGGTACCGCGCCCACCGTATTCCTGACCACGCGTACGTATTACGACAAGGAATACAGCGTCATTCAGGTAAACAAACAGAACCACCTCAGCGAAGCAGACATCACCTCCAGCGCCTACGATTTTGCCAACCGGGTCACCAAAACCCGGCGCGATCATACCGGCACCCCTCCCGGCGGCTCTCAGAAAACCTACTACATCCGCGAAGAATACACTTACGACGAAGCGGGCCGCCTGCGATTCACCCGCCATAACGTAAAAACCACAGCCGGGGTACCCACCAGCGGCTGGGTCGTCACGGCAGCTCCGGTGTATGATGAACTCAATCGTGTGGCGGATAAACGCCTCCACGCCAGCAATTATGACGGTATTTCCGTGGTAGGCCTTGGCGCCAGTTTCAACTACCTGCAGAGCCTGGATTATGCTTACAACATCCGTGGCTGGCTTACGGGAATTAACGCCCCCACAACCTGTGTCAAACATACGGACGATTATATTGCCGACCTCTTCAACATGGCCCTGGAGTATGAAACCTCGGCCAACGGCGGCACCGCCCAATACAACGGCAATATTTCCACCATTCAGTGGAATACGAATATCAACGGTACTTGCAGCACCCGAAACCTATATCGCTTCTCTTACGATTATGCCAACCGCCTCACCGGCGCTACCTATCGCGCACGGGTGGGTACCTCCTGGGTGGACCAAAGCAAATACACGGAAGGAAGTATCACCTACGATCTCAACGGCAATCTCAAAACCTATCTGCGCCGCGGGCATACCACCGGCAGTATGATAGACAACCTCACGTACACCTATGGTGATGCTGCCCGGCCGGATCGCCTCACAAATGTGGTGGATGCCGCAGATGCAACCAAAGGCTTCAAATACACCACCGGCGCAGCAGATTATCAGTATGATCTGAACGGGAATCTGACCCAGGATAACCACAAAACCTTCACTTACGGCTATAACTACCTCAACCTGCCCCAGTCCATGACCAAGGGAGCAGACGTGATCACCATGACCTACACGGCCGATGGGGAAAAACTCACCAAGGCACTCACAGGCGGCGGAGCCACCAAAAGTTACGTATCCGGCATAGAATATTCCGGCACGAATTTGGAAGCCATTTATTTTTCTGATGGCAGATGTACGCCAAATGGATCTTCAGCGTTTTATTATGAGTACTCGGTAAAAGACCACCTGGGCAATGCGCGGGTCAGTTTCCGGGCCAATGGCTCAAGTCTGACACCGCTTCAGGAGAATCATTACTACCCGTTTGGTCTGGAGATGGAAGGCCCATGGATAGCGCAGGTAGGCACGGAAAATCAGTATCAGTACAATAGCAAGGAGCTGAATGAGGATTTTGGCTTAAATTTGTGCGATTATGGCGCGCGGTGGTATGATGCGGCCTTGGGGCGATGGTGGAGTGTGGATCCGATGGCAGAAGATATTGAGCAGGCGCCATTTAGTCCATATCATTACACTTTCGACAATCCGATCAGTTATATTGATCCGGATGGAATGAAAGGAACGAATGAATACGTGCGGGATAGTGAAACAGGGGAGACTGTATTGGTTGGGAATAAAGGTGGAGATGAAACAGATTATGTCTACACCGGTACAATAACCAAGGATAAGGAAGGTTACGTTACTCAAGTTGCCTATTCCACTTATGGTGCAAAGGAGCTGAAGGTTGACCATCGGATAGAAGTAGGCACAGGCTTTGCAGGTATGATCACGAGGGAACCTGGGCTAATGGTTCGTCATTTTGCCGGCAATCAGGTAGCTCAGCCCTTTGATGATCCATTTATCGGAGCAGGGCCTTCGTTACTAAAGGGAGCAGTTAGTTTAACGGGCAGTTTAATTTCTTCACTGGCAAGATCTGAGGCAAGAGTTGGGGTGGGTGCAGTGGTTTCGGGAGGGGCGAATGCGGCGAGGGGGGGCAGCGGATTGGTCACACAATATCCGGCAGTAGCAGAGGTCGCTGGTACAATGGAACGAACTTTCCTCATGCCTGGTCAGGTTATTGACCGTTATGGGTCATTAGGAGGAAAATGGTTTTCTACCCCAGGTACATCATATGGAGCGCGGTCAATTCCACCCAACCTCACGCCTTATACCCAATTCAAGGTGTTAAAGCCTTTTGAAGTTCAAAAGTCACTTGCAGCCCCTGGAATGTTAAATATTCAGACAGGTTTTGGCGTTCAATTTAAATCACCAATTGGCGCAAACATATTAATTAAAAGAGGAATAATTGAACCATGGAAGCCATGACAATACAAGAACTGCATAATAAATTAATTGAATTAGGGGTTTCTGAAGATCGGTATTATCTCCATGGCCTTCATGGCTCTAAAAATGATGATGACAAATTTTCGCTAACTATTAAGAGGGGCGATAATTCAATTGTATTTGATGTATATTTTAAGGAAAAAGGACAAGTGTACTCACTAGGAAGGTTTACTGAAGAACATGAAGCATGTGATTATCTTTTCAAGCTAATCAAAGAATGTAAAGAAATTGAGGATAAATACTCAAATTAACAACGTAGTGCCTTTTAAAATTTGATTTTCTGCCGATTTTGCACAAAATATACTAGGATCCAGCATGTTAAAGAACAGCTATCCACTCAAAACATCCACCCAAACAATGAAATTCATCACCACCCTTCTGCTCTGTCTGTTTTCAGGCATCGTCATGGCTCAAACCAACAATACCCCTTCATACGAGGAGATGCTCGTTGGCGTATGGCGCTTTAAGGAAATGCGTAATCAGGAAAATGAAAAGATCACTCATTATATGCGAGGCAGCATGAAAGTATTGGTCACCGGCCCTACTATTACCTTAAATCCGGATATGTCGTATAAAAAGTCCTTTATTCCCGGAAAATATGACAGTGGCTTTTGGAAATTTGATTCCACCAGTATGCAAATCTACTATAAGCTATTTATTGACAGTACCACATTTGTGGGCAAGGATCTCATAAAAAAAGGATTAGCGGTTAAACATCCGGATGGAAAATATTATGAGGATGTCGTAGATCGCGTGTATTCGATTAGCCCGGATGAACTGATTTTGATCAATGGCCTAAATCGGGAGATTTACAGAAAGGGGGAATAATAATCTGCTGGACGGCTGGTAAAACAAGAGCTCAACGCCACAGAAACAGCCCAAACCTATACGGTTTATGAGGATTTTGGTCGTGTACTTTGCGTAATTCCTCCGGAGACAACCAAGAAAATGCTCGCGCCGCCTAATAACTGGGACTACAACCCGCTAGCGCGAAGCTACCCAATCTCAAGCCCAACGCACGCTGGCGCGATGGCTTCAGCCTCGTGCCGAGTATCCCCGTCGGCTTTGCCGACAAACGCAAGGTGGGCGCTTTAGTCCAAAGTGGGATAACTTCCTGCTGGTCACGGATTTTGTATTGGACACTCATTTCATTGGTTGTTTGGCTTACCAAAGTTAAGCTCAAAAAACTAAGGATGCAAGTGGGGTAGCGCTAAAATCTGTGCTATGGTTGTCGGTAAAGCCGACGGGAATAGTATGTCACAATGTTAAAATATCGCGCCAGCGTGCGTTGGGCTTGGGGGAACGGAGCTTCGCGCAAGCGGGGGAATACCGGGTTAATACCGGGCGAGGCGGAAATCCAGGCTCTGAAGGTAGTTAAAACTGGCTTATTGTATCTCATTTTTGATGGTCTAATAAGTGCACCCTAGATTTCAACTCGCCCATATCATAAATTTCAACAGTTTCAATTTGATTTTGCTTATTAAAGTACCGCCAAATCCCATGCGGGAATCGTTCATAAATACATGTTTGAGCCTTTACTTCTAACATTCTCTCTGGGTCATAAAAATTCCCTTCATGACAAGTTACCTTCCCCGTTCCATAATATGTTTTTTCCCAGATTAAAACCGTACCATCCAACTTAAAAACGGTCATAGTGCCTTTTTTATCATAAGGTATGATTTTTATCCAATAAAAAGGGTATGTAAAATTATCTCCTCCTTGGAGTACATCATCTAATGTAAACCGGTTCTCTTTAAAATATAATGTATCACCAATCTTAAATACTTTTTCATACACATTCTCAATTTCAACCAGCGTATCAACACTTGTTTGACTTATGATTGAATGCAGAGAAAAAGCCTGCAGCAAAACGAAAATGAAAATTTTATTCTGCATATTTCAAAAATTGAATTTTTATAGCGACTGTAAAGGGTTTGTTCAAAACGCATGTGCCCCTGCTAGCGCGAAGCTACCCAAGCCCAACGCAGGCTGGCGCGATGGCTTCAGCCTCGTGCCGAGTATCCCCGTCGGCTCTGCCGACAAACGCAAGGTGGGTGCTTTAGTCCAAAGTGGGATAACTACCTGCTGGTCACGGATTTTGTATTGGACACTCATTTCATTGGTTGTTTGGTTTTTCAAAGTTAAGCGCAAAAAACGATTGATGCAAGCAGGGTAGCGCTAAAATTTGTGCCGTATTTGTCGGCAAAGCCGACGGGGATACTCGGCACGAGGCTGAAGCCATCGCGCCAGCGTGCGTTGGGCTTGAGATTGGGTAGCTTCGCGCTAGCGGGGCTACAACCACGCCAACTACGCCTCCATGATCTTCAAATACGCCTACGACAGTCGCGGGCGTATGACGAGCAAAACCGTACCCTCCGGCGGTACCACCACCATCGCCTACGACCGCCTCGACCGCCCGGTGCTTACAACCGATGCCAAAGGTTTCAAGGTATTCACCCGGTACGATATCCTCAGCCGCCCGGTAGTAACCGGCAAGTATAAGGGGACAGCCTCTCCAGCTGGTACCAACCCGCTGTTTGAAACGCCCAATACCACCGCGCCGCACTACTACACCAGCACCAGCTTCCCAACGGATAACAACCTGGACGTGTACAAGGTGTTTTATTACGACGACTACGATATTGACAACAACGGAAGTCTCTCCGGAACGGAAACATATACCAACCCTGCTGAAAGCGGCTACGAAACCGCTGCTTTCCTGCGCACGCGCGGAAAGCCCACCGCCTCCAAAACCGGTATCCTGAAAAATGACGGTACCGCGCCCACCGTATTCCTGACCACGCGCACGTATTACGACAAGGAATACAGCGTCATTCAGGTAAACAAACAGAACCACCTCAGCGGAGCAGACATCACCTCCAGCGCCTACGATTTTGCCAACCGGGTCACCAAAACCCGGCGCGATCATACCGGCACGCCTCCCGGCGGCTCTCAGAAAACCTACTACATCCGCGAAGAATACACTTACGACGAAGCGGGCCGCCTGCGATTTACCCGGCATAACGTAAAAACCACAGCCGGGGTACCCACCAGCGGCTGGGTAGTAACCGCCGCTCCGGTGTACGATGAACTCAACCGCCTGGCAGATAAACGTTTGCATGCCAGCAATTACGATGGTATAAATCCTGTAGCGCTCGGCGCCAGCTTCAACTACCTGCAGAGCCTGGATTATGCTTACAACATCCGTGGCTGGCTTACAAGCATCAACAATCCCGGATCCTGTGCCTTACAAGGCGGCGACCAACTGGCCGATCTTTTCAACATGTCTCTGGACTATGAAAGCACCGCCAATGGCGCAACAGCGCAATTCAACGGCAACATAGCTGCCATGCAATGGCGCACCAATGTAAACGGTTCCTGCCTCACCCGGCAGCAATACCGCTTTACCTACGACTACGCCAACCGCTTGCTGACGGCCAATCACTTCACCCATAACGGCGCTGGCTGGGTAAATACCAACAATTACTCCGAAAGCAATATCAGTTACGATCTGAACGGGAATATCAAGTCGTACACGCGTAGAGGCCTGACGGCGCCTGCTACATTTGGCGTCATAGACCAGCTCACGTACACGTATGGTGATGCGGCCCGGCCAGACAGGCTCACCAATGTATCAGATGCCGGAAGCGCTGCCAAAGGCTTCAAATTTACATCTGGAGCAGCCGCCTACACCTATGATCTGAGCGGCAATCTCACACAGGACAACCACAAAAGCCTGTCCTTCCAGTACAATTACCTGAATTTACCCAATTACATCGCCAATCCCGGAGGCTCGGAGATTACGATCACCTACACGGCGGATGGAGAAAAACTCACCAAAACAACGCCCACAGAAACCAGGAACTATGTATCCGGCATAGAGTACCTTGGCAACGCATTAGATGCAATATATCACGGAGAAGGACGTTGTACACCCAACGGCGCCTCGGCGTTTTACTATGAGTACACCATCAAAGACCACCTGGGCAACGCGCGAATAAACTTCCGGGCCAATGGTACCGCAGTTACCTTCCTGCAGGAATTGCACTATTACCCATTTGGGATGCTGATGGAAGGAATAGGCACGGCGCCGGTGACTAACAATGGGTATAAATACAATGGCAAGGAACTAAACGAGGATCTGGGGCTGAATTTGAGCGATTATGGGGCGCGGTGGTATGATGCAAGTTTGGGGAGATGGTGGAGTGTGGATCCGATGGGGGAGAAACAATCAAACTGGTCAGAATATGGTTATACTATCAATAATCCACTGTTGTTTATTGATCCTAATGGGATGGAGAGTGAGGCATATAGCTCAGTAAGCACACTTGGAAGAATAAAAGAGCAATATGAAATGGCTTTGTTGCATGAATCCCCGAGGATCGGGTAATTTTCAGGAAGAAAAGTGAGCCAGCAAGCGTATTTTTGAGTTACAAAGCTTAAAAAACGACTTCCTGGCCCATGACAAAGATAGATTCAATCAACGAACCAAACAAGCCCAAAGACCGATATAAAGTTACAAACTGGAAAGAGTACAATTCCGGGTTAAAACGCCGAGGCAGCCTGACCTTATGGGTAGATGATTCACTTGGCACAAAATGGTACCATGTTGGACCAGCGAGAATAGAAGTCGGGAAAATTCCTACCCGGCCTGAATCGATGCAGAAGAAGGCGATTGAAAAGCAGGACTTAAAGTTCAATTTAGTTATTATGAAATTCGAAAAAATTTCTGACGACAAGTTTAAAATGTTTGCTCCTACCTCTTTGAAAAATTTGAATGCAATTGTAGGAGGTGGTATCGATACGGATCGTCCAGGAACAGGCACGCATGATACTGCCTATACTTATAGCTCCTCAGGCCAGGATTTGGATACTATCAGGAAAACTGATGATGGTAAGTCAGATGATTCCGCAGGGGATTTAGTTTAATATAGCATAAAATCAATATCACGCTATTGTACAAATAATATAGCATAAGCCTATATTTTCAATAGCGTGGTATTAATCAAATAAGCACGTTATGCCTCATATAGCTTTGTTTTTATCAATACTTCCAGTTTTATTGTCAGGGCAAAATTTCATCGTTAACCCCGGGTTTGAAAACCACCTGAAGCCCTTAGAAAGGCTTCAACAAGCGCCATTTTTGAAAAATGCTGAGTTTTGTCAAACTGTTCAAGGTTGGAAGTCTTTTTCGAAAGCAAATATGAGCGCACTATTCTCCACAAAATATAAAGCAACCCAATGGCAAGCCGAATCACTGGGCTACAACTTTAAAAAATGTCAACCATATGATGGAAACTCCATGATTAGGTTATGGGTTAATCCCAAAGGAGGAGAATGTGGTATTGGAAGCGGTGGATATATTCAATCAAGTCTTACTGATACATTAATACAATCCTCCATTTATTCTGTAAGTTTTTGGGTGTTTATCCCAAAAAGTGACGGAACATTTTATTATCCATTGTTCCCACAAAACTTTGGAATAGCATTTTCGGATAAAAACTTCAAAGGCAAGCCTAATTGCATTGAAATTAACGATACTCCTTTTGTAATTGATAGTATTAAGATTGAAGAATGGTATAATGTTAATTTTCTTATTAAGCCAACAAAACCTCTTTCAGATATTGCATTAGGTGCTTTTTATAATCCACTAAAACCGTATATTTTTCCGGCTGATGATAGAGGCCTTAGCTATTATTTTTTTATTGATAATATTGATATACATAAAGTGTCAGATCTAGATAGCACAATAACTAAAAAAGTCATTGAGTATCCTTTTTTACATAGTTTACAGGAAAAATCGGAAGCAATCACCGATAAAGAACCTAGCAATTTAATACGTATTTATTTCGATAAGGATGTTGATACTTTGAATCAATTAGGGCGCATAGTTTTAGATTCCTTTATTATTAGAATTAAAAATAGAAAGGAAGCGCTTTTTGCTATTAATGGGCATGCTGATGTTAGTGGCCAAGGGAACAAAGGGTTATCCCCCGCTTGCGCGAAGCTCCGCTTCCCCAAGCCCAACGCACGCTGGCGCGATGTTTCAACATCGTGACATACTATTTCAGTCGGCTTTGCCGACAAATAAGGCACAAATTTTAGCGTTACCCCACTCGTATCCTTGGTTTTTTGACTTAACTTTGATAATCCAACCCACCTTGCGTTTGTCGGCAAAGCCGACGCGGATACTCGGCACGAGGCTGAAGCCATCGCGCCAGCCTGCGTTGGGCTTGGATAGTTTCGCGCTAGCGGGCAACCCTGTACTCGCTTTCCACTGCCGATCGTTTCTTACTTCTTTGTAATTAATTGCCATAGTGGTACGATTTGCAGCAAAAATACACACTTTGATTATCAATCAGTTACGTCGCAACAACTCTAATAGAAAGGAAGCGCTTTTTGCTATTAATGGGCATGCTGATGTTAGTGGCCAAGGGAACAAAGGGTTATCTGAACGAAGAGCTATCGAAGTTCGGGATTACTTAGTTAAAAATGGGCAATTATCTTTAGATTATTTTGAAATAAATGCATTTGGAAGTGACAGTATGGCTGCAGATAATCGCACAGAGATGGGTAGACGCCTGAATAGGCGGGTTGAGGTCAAAGAACTCAATTATGGTATCGCATACAAGTATTATAGTCTGGCTTCTGTGTACTCCCAGAAAGCCAATATCGATTCAGCATTTTATTACCTGTTTAAATGGATCAAATTGAATTCCTCAGACGGCATGTTACTGCTTCATGATCCAGACTTAATTCCATTACATTCAAGTATTTTGTGGAAAAAAATTGAAACCTTAGTCAAATTAAAATATAGAAAATATAAAGAATCAGACTTTTCATATAGGCTGGACAATTTATATTTTAAAGATCAACGTTATAGGAGTATTGGGGCGATTTATAAAGAAGTAAAAGGGTATATTCCAATTGGAATCGATTCAATAAATTCATTAAGCAACCTCAAAGTTTTATTTCTTGACTCAATAAATGCTGAAGAGGCTATACAACTCATTCTTGAAAAAAATTCTTGGCCAGAACCCGCAAAGGTTGGAGCTCGACAGTCTGATGCAATTTTTTATTCTATCACGCATTCAAACGATTTGCTAAAAATGAAAAAAACCCTACCCATTTTAGAAAAAGCATGCGAAAGTGGTTATATTCAATGGAGTCGCTATGCAATTATGTTTGACAAAGCACATATTAAAGAAACTGGATATCAACGTTATGGGACTCAATTTAGACCGGATACGGATAACCCATCTTTATTTAAGCTATCTCCAATAGAAAACCCCAAGGACGTTGATATAGTTAGAGCAAAAATAAATCTTCCGCCACTAGATCTCTCTTCCTCTTTTACAGCAAAAAAAATGTAATATGTTTAGAGCTCACAAAATACATGAAAAATGTTATTAATAATGTCTGATCGGGACGACCTTTCTACAGTACATATTATCAAGTGGTTAATACACTGGGAAGTGCCATTTATTAGAATTGATCGCGATGACACATTTTTTCTTGACACTGTAGAAATTAAAAATGGGTGCGAGCCAAAATATATTATATTTCAGTAGTGTCCGGTTAAGGAATTTTGAATCTGGGTTAATTTGCTGACAATCAATTTTTTAGAAAGGCTTTTGGATGTGAACGATTTGAAATTGATTCTGGGTTGTAAACTTCGTTGCTCAAAAGA
>JBIKUE010000129.1:0-12661 GCA_044347755.1 Saprospiraceae bacterium | reverse complement strand
GGCAACTCACGGAACTGTATATCCCTGTCAGCAACTTTTCTGTTTACCCATTTGTGGGATTGTTGAAGGAAGCCCCTTCTTTTCAATTGCAAGCGGGGGAAGTGGAACAGGTATTCTCCCCTACCCTCTCGCATTTTCAGGATGTAGCTTCCCGTCAAACCGCCGATGTGATGGTAGGCGGACAATTATTGGTGCGCGAAGTACCTTGCTTCATGGTAGAGGATCGGGCCGTTTGGGGCGCTACTGCCATGATCCTTTCCGAGTTTTTAGCATTGTTCGATTGAGCCATTTTACACTTTGCTCTGATGCGTCAAAAGGCTGATTTCCCCGTTGAAGATCTGGTTTTTTGGAAAAACCAGTTGCTGCATTGGGCAAGCGGCCATTCTCACGCCGTTTACCTGGATAGCCATCAGCATGATTCGGCTGCCCGGGAATGTTTGGTGGCTGTCGGAGCTCATCAGTTGGTAGAAGCGCCGGCAGGACAGGCATTTAACGCGCTCGAACAAATGCAGCAACTACGAAGGGAAGACTGGCTTTTTGGCTTTTTTTCCTATGACCTGAAAAATGAGCTGGAACAACTGCATAGCCTTCAGCCGGATGGCGTAGGCCTGCCTGATCTGGGCTTTTTCTGTCCGGAAACGGTGGTCAGTATCAAAAAAGGTGAAAGAGGCTATCGAATGGAGATTGCCTGTCTGAACGGTACGCCGGAAGAAATAGTCAAACAAATTGCCGATACCCTACCCGCTGCTGGCAAGGCATCTGACAGCGTAGCGCTACAGGCCAGAATACCACGGGATACCTACCTGCAAACCGTAGAAGCCATCCGTGGGCACATTGCCGGTGGCGATATTTATGAGATGAATTTTTGCCAGGAATTTTATGCCGAGGGTGTACAAATAAACCCGCTTGAGGTTTATCAGCGCTTAAAAGTCATAGGTAAAGCCCCATTTTCCTGCTTTTTACGCTGGGGCGACCGCTATTTGCTATCAGCCAGTCCGGAGCGATTCTTACAGAAAAGCGGACTAAAATTGCTTTCTCAACCTATCAAGGGAACCCGGAAAAGAGGCGCTACGGCAGCAGAAGACGAACTAATCTGTGCTGAACTTGCCGCCAGTGAAAAAGACCGCTCAGAGAACGTGATGATTGTGGATCTGGTACGGAATGATTTTTCCAGAAATTGTATGCCCGGTACGGTAAAGGTGGAAGAACTGTGTGGTATCCATACGTTTGCCACTGTGCATCAAATGATTTCCACCGTAAGCGGGCAATTACCAGACAACAAGCCCGAAACTGCCTTACGTGCTTTAAGGGATTGTTTTCCAATGGGAAGTATGACAGGCGCACCCAAGGTAATGGCCATGGAACTGATAGAGCGTTATGAAAAGACCCGTCGAGGCTTGTATTCCGGCGCGGTGGGTTACTTTAGCCCGGAGGGGGATTTTGACTTTAATGTTGTGATTCGCAGCATATTATATAATGCTTTGAGTGGTTATTGTTCAGCCCAGGTAGGCGGCGCCATTGTGTACGATTCAGATCCGGAACAAGAATATGAGGAATGCCTGGTAAAAGTGGATGCTATGGTTAAGGCGTTGAAAGGGTAAGGGGGATTTATCGTTTTTTTACGATAAATTTTCACTCACCTATTGCAAGTGTCAAAATCCATCGTAACTTTGCGATGAAATTAATGCATATGTCAACCAATAAAAAAGAAGCATTCACTCAGGAAGAACAGGAATTGGCGGAACTGGCCAAGGCGCTGGCGCACCCGGCACGTATTGCTATTTTGAAAGAACTGGCCAAGAGGAACGTTTGTATTTGCGGGGAAATCGTAGAGGTATTACCCCTTGCTCAAAGTACCGTTTCACAACACCTCAAAGAATTACAACAAGCCGGACTCATCAAAGGCACCGTAGATGGCGTGAAGTCTTGCTACTGCATCAACTACGAAGCTTTTGAACGTTTTGAAGGCATTTTGGATAAGTTTTTCCGCATTACGGAAAACGGAAAGGCCTGCTGTTAACTATTTTTTTGCCCAAAATAATCGTAAACCTACGATGAAAGGCAGGAAGTTGGAACACGAAGGCACGAAGACGCAAAGGCACGAAGGTTTTAGGGTGGGGGTTACAGCAGTCACCCCCACCCTAAAACACCAAAACACTCACAAACTCCCACACTCATCATGCATACACCAGAAGAGATTAAATCTGTAGTCCGGGAAAAATACTCGGAAATCGCCCTGCAAGACAAAGGCTGCAACGAAGCCTCCTGCTGCGGCGTAGGTACCCCAGGCACCTACACAATCATGGCTGATTCTTATACTGCCTTAGAGGGCTACAACCCTGATGCAGATTTAGGCCTTGGCTGCGGCCTGCCCACACAATTCGCACAAATCCAGGCAGGTGACACTGTGCTTGACCTGGGATCTGGCGCCGGTAATGATGCTTTTGTGGCATGTGCCGAGACAGGCGCTACCGGCAAGGTTATTGGGGTAGATTTCACCCCAACCATGATTCGCCGGGCAAGAGAAAACGCAGAAAAGCTGAACTATCATAATGTTGAATTCCGTCAGGGCGATATTGAAGACCTGCCTGTTTCAGATCATTCCGTAGATGTAGTGGTGAGCAATTGTGTACTCAATCTGGTACCTGACAAGCCCAAAGTTTTCAGCGAAATCATGCGCGTATTGCGTCCCGGCGGTCATTTCAGTATTTCTGACATTGTACTGGCAGGTGAATTGCCTGACGCCCTCCGCAATGCAGCCGAGATGTATGCCGGATGCGTTTCAGGCGCCATTCAAAAAGAGGAATATCTGGAGATCATTCGCCAGGCCGGTTTTGAAAACCTGAGCGTTCAAAAACAAAAACCAATTTTGATTCCCGATGAGATCCTGCTGGAATACTTATCTCCGGAAGAATTAAAAACTTTTTTAGATTCCAAAACGGGCATTTTCAGCATCACCGCATATGCAGAAAAACCCGGCGGCGATCCGGAGCAAAAGAAAGAACGGACGGAAAAGCGAAAGGTAAGCCTGCGCAATCTGGCGGCCGAAGCCGGCAAGTCCTTCTGTGCTCCAGGGAGCGGGTGTTGTTGAGCGTTATTTGGGGTCATTTAGGGTCATTTGATAGAAACTGGACTGCCAAAAATTTCTATGAGTAGCCATGCCGAGCATCTTCTGCGGAAATCTGCGGAAAACCTATTATCCAAGGGCATTCTGAAAGTATTTCGCACAGATTTTACGCAGATTTTTCGCACAGATTTTGCACAGATTTTTCCTTGAGATTGGGTTTCATTGAAATCCTGAACAGCATCAACTGATAGCTAATTGTCCTCAAACCACCTGACTACTTTATTTAACTATGGACATCCATATTCTATCTGCTCTACCGGAACACCGACCAGACCTGGAATCCTTGTTGAGCGCCAATGCTTTGCCTGTTTCTGATTTACCCGACTCGCTGAATGGCTTTTACCTGGCGCTGGATGGAAAAGCCATTGTAGGTGCTGCCGGCATGGAACATTGGGATGATGTTGGGCTGCTGCGATCGGTGGCGGTGGCAGAATCACATCGAAGCCAGCATATTGCCAGACAACTGACGGATGCCGTCCTCGCGCATGCGCGACAGGCACAGGTGCGCGAGATGTACCTGATTACCAATACCGCCGACCACTATTTTGAAAAATATGGCTTTCAACGAGTAGATCGCTCTGAAACCCCCGCGGTAATAGCACAAACCGAACAATTCTCAGGGCTTTGCCCATCAACTGCGATAGTGATGAAAATGTTACTGCTTTAAAGCTTATGCGTATAAAACCAACTTTAGTTCTGCTGGCAGCACTCCTGCTGACTGCTACAGCCCTTCGTGCTCAATATTTCTATGGTCAGGTGACCGACCAAAAAGAAGTACCCCTGCCTGGCGCAACAGTAGTTTGGGCAGGCACTTCTATTGGCGCCCGGACTGATGATAAAGGAGAATTTGCCATTCCACTACCCCAGGATACCAGCATTGGACAGTGGACCATGACTGCCATTTACGGCCCGGCACGAGACACTTTTAGCATAGACGACCTGAAAAGTTATTGGTCGTTGATGATGTCGGCAGAGGTAACACTTAAAGAGGTAACCATTCAGGATGCGGTGACTGGCGCATATATCTCCGTGTTGCAACCGGTAAAAACCGAGATCATCAACCGCGCGGAATTGCGCAAGGCAGCTTGCTGCGATCTGGCCGGCTGTTTTGAAACACAAAGCACCGTGCAGCCCACTACTACCAATATCCTTACCAACGCCAGGGAATTGCGCATTTTGGGATTGAGTGGCGTGTACAACCAGGTGCTGGTGGATGGATTGCCACTTATTCAGGGGCTTACTTACACTTATGGCACTGGCACTATTCCAGGGAGTATGCTGGAAAATATCTGGGTGGTCAAAGGCGCGAATTCTGTTTTGCAGGGATATGAAGGCATGGTTGGGCAAATTACCGTATTCCCACGTGAGGGTGGCATTGCGGAACCAGTTACGGCAGATGTACTGGTGAATAGTTTTGGTGAAAAGCACCTGAACGCAGCACTAGCCACCAAGAAAACCAAATGGACCAACTATCTGGCCCTACACACTTCCCAGCCTGGTGGCAAATGGGACCGGGACGACGATACCTTTCTGGATTTGCCACTACTTACCCGATATTCAGCTTACAACAAATGGCGCTACCGAAAGGAAAATGAAAACGGGCTGAGTGCCTTTATTGGGACAAGATATGTGCATGAAAAACGCATTGGCGGACAAGAAAATTTCAACCCAAAGACCGATGAGGGAACAACCAATGCCTATGGACAAATCGTTCAGTTCCGGCAGCCCGAGATTTTCAGCAAAACAGGCTGGCGTTTTGATGCCAATAAAAAAATCTCTCTGTTGGCCTCTTTTGTGGCACAAGACCAAAACTCATGGTTCGGTCTAACTCAATACGACGCCAAACAGCGCCATGCTTATGCAAACCTTCAATACGAACTTTTTTGGGGGAAAAGCAAAACCCAGGAATTGAAAACCGGCATTAGTTACCGGCATTTTATCCTGCAGGAAGACATTGGTTTTGCTACTGCCGACACCTTGGGACGCAGTTTTGCCGGAGCTTATTACCGGGAAGAAAACATCCCGGGCGTGTTTGCCGAAAACACCTTCCATTTTCAGGATGAACGATGGATTATAGTGGCCGGTATACGCGCTGACCACCATAATACTTTCGGTTGGTTTACTACGCCGCGCACCATGTTGCGTTTCAATCCAAACCCCAATCTGGATTTGCGGGCAAGTATCGGAACCGGTTGGCGCACGGTCAATTTATTTCCTGAGAACATCGCCCTTCTGGTAGGCAGCCGCGACATTGTTTTTGCCGAAACCTTACGCCCTGAACGCGCCTGGAATGCAGGAATCAATGCCACGCGGCGTTTTAAAACCGGCGAAATGAACTGGACACTGACGGCTGATGCATACCATACCCGATTCCACAACCAGTTCTTTCCGGACTACGACACAGACCCAAACCTGGCCATAATTACCAATTACACAGGCATTTCACACAGTAACGGCGTTCAGCTGGAGTTAAGCACTGCCTGGATCCGCCGACTCGAGCTGCGCGCAGCCTATAATTTTCTGGATGTTTACCGGAGAGAAAACGGTGAAAAAGTATTGCTCCCGTTCAATGCCAGGCACAAGGTATTGGGGGTAGCCACTTTCCGCACTCCGGGCGAGCGCTGGCAATTTGATGCTAATATGCACTGGTATGGTCGCCAGCGATTGCCGGACACCCAACTAAATCCGGAGAACCTGCGGCGGCCGGATCAATCAGATGCTTATACCATAGCCGGTGTACAGGTACGCAGAGCATTAAAAAGATTTGATTTGTTTGCCGGTTGTGAAAACCTGTTTGATTTCCGGCAGCGCAGGCCCATTTTGGGCTGGGAACAGCCCTTTGCCCGCGGGTTCGACCCTTCCTTTGCCTGGGGCCCAACCCGAGGGCGTGAGTTTTATGTGGGTTTCAACTTTAAAATCGAAAAGAAAAATGAGCAAAACTGACCTCATGCTTGCCCTTTGGGAAGAGGGTCGCACCCGGCTCGCCAATTTATTGCCCGGCATTACCCCGATCGACCTTTCCCGTCGCTTGCATCCACAATCCAATTCGCTGGGTTGGCTGCTCCGGCACATCGGAGAAGTAGAGCACCTTTTTGCCAAAAACGTATTTGGCGAACCCATCGAAGTGCGGGCTTCCACCATTGGCCCAATGGCCAAAGACCATGGTCAATTCACTGACCTGGATGCACTAATTACGCATTTGGAGGCGGCTCACCGGGTATTGCGGGCTGCGTTTGAAAAACAAACCGACACGGATTGGGAGGAGTATATCGAAACAAAAGAATTCGGTCGAAAGACCAAAGCCGAAGCGTTGGCGCGGATTTCAACACACACCGCCTGGCATGGCGGGCAGATTTCGTTGATTTTGAAATATGGAGCATAGCTGTTTATCAGGGAACACCTTTCGTCATGAATCAATCTAAAATGAACAAAACGGATACCACTACCCCAAAACGTCTCGGTTTTCTCGATCGTTACCTCACCCTATGGATTTTCGCCGCCATGTTTATCGGCATAGGCATGGGGTATTTAGTACCCGGCACCGCCGACTTTGTCAATCAATTTCAAAGCGGCACCACGAACATTCCAATTGCCATCGGACTGATCCTGATGATGTACCCGCCGCTGGCCAAGGTAAAATACGAGGAGTTGCCCAAAGTGTTCCAAAACAAGCGTGTTCTGGGACTTTCACTGGTACAAAACTGGCTGATCGGGCCCGCTCTGATGTTCCTGCTGGCCATTGTGTTTTTGCAGGACAAGCCGGAGTACATGGTCGGACTCATCATGATCGGCATTGCCCGTTGTATTGCTATGGTGATCGTCTGGAATGATCTGGCCAGGGGTGACAATGAATATGTAGCCGGTTTGGTGGCCCTAAACAGTGTATTTCAGGTGCTTTTTTACAGCGTTTACGCCTGGTTTTTTGTGACCATTCTGCCGCCTTTGTTTGGTATTGAAGGCGTGGAGGTCCATGTGAGTATTGGACAGATTGCAGAGAGCGTGTTCATCTATTTGGGCATACCATTTATCGCTGGTATGATTACGCGTTACACTTTGCTAAAAAGCAAGGGAAAGGAATGGTATGAGCAAGTATTCATTCCGAAGATCAGTCCGATTACACTCATTTCGCTGTTGTTCACCATCGTGGTAATGTTCAGTTACAAGGGCAACTTGATCGCTCAAATCCCCATGGATGTGGCGCGGATTGCGATTCCCTTGGTCATATACTTCGTTGTTATGTTTTTCAGCGCCTTTTTCCTGGCCAAACGCGCCGGGGTGGATTATGCCAAAAGTACTTCGCTGGCTTTCACGGCCGCTGGCAACAACTTTGAACTGGGCATTGCTGTAGCGATTGCGGTTTTCGGCATCAATTCCGGGGTCGCATTTGCTGCTGTGATTGGCCCGCTCATTGAAGTTCCGGTATTGATATTATTGGTCAATGTGGCCTTGAAGCAGCAAAAGAATTTCGCCTAACTTTATTCACCGTCGCCCTAATCACCGGGTGATTTGAAGTCACCCGGTGATTATGGCTAACGTTGAACGATGGATTGATTCCAGCAGGTCTCAAATCCAATGTCCAATATCTAAAATCCTTCATTATGAAAATCGCTTTATTCTCCGACATCCACGCCAATCTACCTGCCCTTGAAGCCTTTTTTAAGGATGTGGAACAACGTCAACCCGATCAGATTTTTTGCCTTGGCGATCTGGTAGGTTATAATATCTGGCCCAATGAGGTCATTCAGGAAATCCGCAAACGAGGCATTCCAACCATTGCCGGGAATTATGATTTTGGTATTGGTCGGGCCACTGATGATTGTGGCTGCGCGTACAAAACCGATGATGAGAAGGCCAATGGAGTGGTGTCCATTTCCTTTACCAATCAAATGGTTCAACCTGCTGAGCGTCAATATCTTCGGGAACTGCCCAAGCATATACGGATTGATCTGGAAATGCAGGATGGAGAACCCATTTCATTGCTTCTGGTACATGGCAGTCCGCGCAAAATCAACGAATACTTGTTTGAAGACAGGGAGGAGACCAGTATGTTACGGATTATGGAAGGCGCGCATGCAGATATTCTTTGCTTCGGCCATACCCATAAACCCTATCACCGAATCCTGAATTCCGGCACTGAAGCCGAGCCTCATTTCCGCCATGCCATCAACATAGGTTCAGTAGGTAAACCTAAGGATGGCGATCCTCGTGGCGGTTATGTATTGCTTGAGCTGGACGCGCATAGTGATCTAAAAAACCCAGGCAGTATCCGTGTTGAGTTTGTGCGTTTTGCATACGACGTGGAAAAGGCAGCTAAAGCGGTGGAGGATAGTGTGCTGCCGGATGCGTATGCAACGGCATTGCGTGTGGGGAAATAGTCACTTGTTGAGATTCCGTTGATCAGCAGGCATTTCAGCCAACATGCTAATGGAGAACCAATCCGCCTCGCTTTGTCTTCCTTTTACCAAAAGCACGCGCCGTGCGCGGTGTTTTCACCGCGCGCCACGGCGGAGTGAGTGGTTGCACCAGATTTGACCGAGCAGCGAAATCTGCCCCCCCAATTCAGCCAAATTCCCTAAAATTGCGCCGTGGAACCACCCCCACGGCGCATTTTTTTTTATCAAACCAATCTATTGTGCAACCTTCAAATTTAACACTTGTCCATATAAACGCCTAACAACATGGACGCCACTCAAACCCACCGCGACCTGATTGAGCGCTGCCGCGAAGGACGCCGCGACGCACAGTTCGAGTTGTACCGCCTGTATTCACGGGCGATGTACAATACAGCCTTGCGTATGGTTCGGAACCCTCATGATGCAGAGGATATCATTCAGAGTGTATTTGTGGAGGTCTTCACCAAACTCGATTCATTTCGCTATGAAAGCAGTATTGGTGCGTGGATGAAACGGATTACAGTGAATAAATGCATCAACTTTATGAAAAGCCGGCGCATGGAATTGACGGAACTGACTGCATCGCATGATAAAATGGAACAGCCAGAAAAGGAACCGGAAATGCCCTTTTCTGTGGAAAAAATCAACAAAGCCATTGACCAGCTTCCGGATGGATACCGGGTAGTGTTTAGTTTATATGCCATAGAAGGTTATGATCATGAAGAAATAGGACAGATACTAGGCGTAACTGAAGCTACCTCCAAAAGTCAGTACAGCAGAGCGAAAGCGAAATTGAGAGAAGAGTTGAAGGGGCTGGCCGTTTGAGTATAAACCCTATAAACCCAAATAAACCTAATAAACATAAACCATGAGCGATTCGATAAAAATATTCATTCAGCAGCACCGGGAAGCCTTTGATGAGGCACTTCCAGGGGCGCATGGCTGGACGGGGCTGGCGCGAATGCTTGATCGTTTGCCAGATGCTGATGGATTGGAAAAAACATTGATGTGCAACCGGATATTAATGGATACTGAAGTGCCTTCAGAGACACTTTGGGATAAGATTGAGCAAGAGTTGGATCAATCCGGAGGGAATACGCTGGAATCATTCATCAGGCAGAATCGGGAAGCATTTGATCAATCGGAGCCCGGCAAAATGCTCTGGGAGAATATTTCCGGTCAACTCCCAAAACCCAAAGCGATCAAGGTTCATATAGGCTGGCAACGTCATTTAGCGCGCATTGCTGCTTCCCTGGCCCTTTTGGTAGTTGGAATAGGCGGCGGAATATGGTATGAACGTCATGGTGCATCTTCGGATGGTATGGCCATGAGTGACGTTTCCAGTGAATATGCCGAGTTGGAACAATTTTACCAACGGAATATCACAGTAAAGGAGGAAAAACTGGCCACATTTACCAGCAATCAACCAACAGATGTATATGAAGACCTTGAACATCTGGATGAAGTAATGGAACAACTGCGTAAAGAACTTGCTACTGTTCCGCCTGGAAACCGGGAACAAGTGGTAAGGGCCATGATAGAGAACTATAAGGCAAAAACAGCCATCCTTCAACGGGTTTTGGAACGCCTGGAGGTGACCAGCAACGGAGGCAACAACCGTAAACAAAGTAATGCAATCAAAAACATTTAAACCATTCGCCATGAAAAACATCAGGATAATGATGCTCCTGTGCCTCTTTATGGCCCCAACGCTTGCTGTTTGGGCAAAGGAGCCCATGCAGGAGTTTACCAAAACGATCAACCGCGAATTTGGCACAGCAGCAGACGGCACCACAGCACTTTACAACCGTTATGGAACGGTAAATGTCAAAACCTGGCAAAACAACACCGTTAAAATTGACATCACCATTATTGTAAATGCTAAAAGTCAGCGGGAAGCTGACGAAACCTTCAAAAACATCAACGTAAACTTCACCAATGCCTGGGGGTATGTTAAAGCAGAAACTATGATTTCTGAAACCATGACCTACGGAGCCGGCAACTGGTGGCCCGCCAAAGCTTGTGGGGACGACTTTAAGATCAACTATGATGTTTGGATGCCTGCTACTAATCAACTGGATTTGAAAAACAAATACGGCAATGCGTGGGTTGGAGCGCTCAAAGGCAAGCTCCTGGCGGAAATCAAGTATGGAGAACTTCGGACCGAAGCCATCAGCAACGATGTGAACCTCAATATTGGATATGGAAAAGCGTTTCTGAGTAAAGTCAACAATCTCTTCGGGCAAGCCAGCTATAGTGAGCTAAACATTACAGAGGTTCGCGACATACAGATAGACACCAAGTATTCGGAAACGACCATAGAACGGGCCAACAGCATCCGAATCACTTCCAAATATGATAATTTCAGCCTTGGCACCGTAGACGAGTTGCGTTTACAAACCAAATATGCCAATCTGAAAAGTAACACCATTCGTTCAGCCTACATTACTGCTCAGTATTCAGACATGGATTTCAGTGCTGTGAAAGAGGGGGTGGATGCAGATATGACTTATGGCAACCTGCAAATTGATGCACTCGGCCGGAATTTTTCCAATGTGAGCATCGTTGGCAAATACACTGGTGTTACAGTGGGTGTGGAGCGTGGTACAGCCTATCGTTTTGATGCCGAGGTAAATCATGCAGATGCTCACGTACCTCAGGCCGCAACGGTAAGGAATCGAACCGATGCCAATAACCGTGAAGTGGTTCAAGGTTATCTGGGCAGTGAGAGTGCCAAAGGATTGGTTAAGGCCCGACTCACCTATGGTGATTTTGTGATTAAATAATATAGTTGTTAATATTGGTTTTTTACCGCGGAGGCGGAGAGGCGCAGAGAGATGCGCTTCTCCGCCTCCGCGTCTCTGCGGTAAAATGTTTTTTGGGTCCATTCCGAACCCTAATCTCCTTGAAACGTTATGCCTTCCATGAATTCGAAGGAACGCCTCTTGCTCTTTTCCCTTGCTGCCGTCAATTTCACACATATCATGGATTTCATGATTATGATGCCATTAGGGCCTCAATTGATGAGCCTTTTACAAATTACCCCTCAGGAATTTAGTATTGCCGTTTCGGCTTATGGCATTACGGCTGGCGTTTCCAGTTTTATTGCTGCATTTTTCGTAGATCGGTTTGACCGAAAGTCCATTCTGGTGTATGCTTACTTTGGTTTTTTGATGGGTA
Organism: Saprospiraceae bacterium; assembly: GCA_044347755.1. Taxonomy (GTDB): domain Bacteria; phylum Bacteroidota; class Bacteroidia; order Chitinophagales; family Saprospiraceae; genus M3007. The sequence continues at coordinate 961 of JBIKUE010000129.1, read as the reverse complement.
CATTTTCCTGTGCTTTTGCCCCCAACTATGAGTTATTGGTTGGTGCAAGAATATTGGCAGGATTCTTTGGCGGGATGATTGGCGCTCAGGTATTGGCTATTGTTGCCGATACTTTTGCCTATGAGCGAAGGGCTATGGCCATGGGCACTTTGATGACCGCTTTTTCTCTGGCTTCCGTAGCAGGCGTTCCCGCAGGATTATGGCTGGCGGCTAAATTCAGTTGGCATATTCCTTTTTTGGCCATTGGATTACTGGGCATTGCCGTTTTGGTATTGATCTCTTTTGCTGTTCCGCATATGAATAAACACATCGTGGAAAAGGCAATAGATCAAAAGCCTTTTCAGGTGTTGTCAGACATTTTCAACACGCCCAATCAGATGAGGGCATTATCATTCTCCATTGTGCTGATGCTTGGGCATTTTTTGATCATACCATTCATTACTCCGGCACTAGTGGGGAATGCTGGTTTTAGTCAGGACCATATCTTTCTTATTTATTTCGTTGGAGGGTTGCTTACGTTATTTTCAGCGCCATTTGCTGGAAGATTGGCCGACCGACGTGGAAAACATACGGTTTTTGTTTGGTTTGCCCTGCTTTCTTTAGTTCCGGTTTGGTTGATTACCAATGTACAACCCGTGCCTTTATGGGTTATTTTATCTATTTCCGGCCTCTTTTTTATTTTTGTCAACGGTCGTATGATACCAACCCAGGCGTTGGTATCCAGTGTGGTGCATCCTCAAAAACGGGGTGGATTCATGAGCATCAACTCTTCCATGCAACAACTGGCCACCGGGTTCTCTTCTTTGATTAGTGGCGCCATTGTTTCTAAGGCTTCAAATGGACAAATCCTGCACTATAACTGGGTAGGTTACTTATCCATTGGCCTCATCCTGGTCAGTATCTGGCTGGCCGGCAGAGTAAAACCGATTAGCTGAAGAATATCCAATAACCAATATCCAAT
>JBIKUE010000026.1:0-45176 GCA_044347755.1 Saprospiraceae bacterium | reverse complement strand
CTATTAGAACCATTTTTCACGATGTGCTCCGAACCGCATTTGCGACAAACTTTAACTTCGTTAACCATGGCAAAAATAATTTGAAAGCAAAATTATGAAATCATACGCAAAATGACACTACCAAAATAGGCACAAAAAGTCGGCTGTTGCTGTGTTTGTCATTTCAGCATCAGAAGACCACTTTTGGCCGGAAACCCTGAATCGGTTGGGAATAAATAAACGGGGAGAAGAAGAAAACGGGAATGTATTAGGTTGCTCTTTTCCGTTTCATCATACTTCCAAAGGCCGGATTAAAAAATGCATACAAGATGCATGAAAAAAAGGATTATATTATTTTAGCCACAAAGGTAATTTTTACATTTAATTAAATACCAAATTTATGCCAAGGTCTTTTAAACGTCAGCAAGAATACAATTAACGGCATGAAATGACGTTGAAGCGGTCGCTTTCCCGTTTGCCTAAATAAAATTTAAGGGCTCAAACGATGCCCCGAGGATCGTCGAAGCATCTGCTCCAAGCCATTTGTGGAGTAATGTTGCATATACCTGACGAAAATCTACCTGAAATTTCAAATCGCCGTCCTGAAGGTCCGTCAAATCCGGCAATGAATTCAACAAACCCTTTTGCCTCAATGCGCCTCCAAAGAGCAACATATTATTTGCCGTACCGTGGTCCGTGCCTCCTGATGCATTTTGCGCAACTCTTCTGCCAAATTCAGAAAACGTGACCACCAGTACTTCATTCCACTTGCCATTCGACTTCATATCTGTAGAAAAAGCAGCTAAGGCATCATTTAACTCCAGAAAAAGTCGCTTTTGCTGACCATCCTGATTTATATGGGTATCAAAACTGCCTAAAGAAGCATAATAAACAGAGGTGTCGGTATCTGCAAGAATCAAGGAGGCAATGGTTTTCAGGTCTTTCCCAAGGCCGCCGGCCGGGTAAGTAGCCTCTGAGGGCTTTTTCCTGCTTTGCTCAAAGAGATAATCAGCCGTTGATAGGCTTTCAGCCATGGTTTTGTACAGATAATCTACCGGGGCATCATCATTAGCCACTGGGCCTCTGGCAGCGGCATATTCCGAAAAATACGGACTACGGGTACTTTCATACAACCTTCTGGCATCCTGAAAGGCCAGACCTTTGGCACATTCGCCCTTTAGCGCTAAACTAAGGGTATCATCCAATTCCAGTGCTGCTGCCGGCCGGCCGGAACATTGTGCATCCAAATATCGTCCCAGCCAACCAGTCTGCCAATAAGCATCGGACGGACTCCCCGTATGCCAAATATCCATACTTCGGAAGTGGGAACGATCCGGATTTGGATAGCCTACACTATTCAAAACAGCCATGGCGCCATCGTCCCACAGCCCCTTAAACCCGCTCAACGCCGGGTGGACTCCAACTTCATCCGTAAGTTGGAGCGCAGTAGCACGCTTAATACCTAAACGCGGACGTTCACGGTAATACACCTCATTGCGGGTTGGAATAATAGTATTTAAACCATCATTACCACCACTGAGCTGGATAATCACCAGCTTCCTGCCATTACTTAAAATACTTCCCGGTGTTTCTAAAGCTTTGAGAAACTTGGGCAAAAACAACGTGGCAGTAGCCAATGTGCCAGACTTGAGAAAATCGCGACGAAGCATGAGGGAATGTGGGGAATGTGAGGGAATGTGGGGGAATGTGAGGGAATACTCCATTTAACGATGGAATAAAACCCATGAACGTTCAAAAAAAATTAAGTGTTTCAACAACTAAAATTAAAACACTGTGTTTAAGCCGTAATCTATTTCAACAACGCTACTTTTTTCAACATCATGGCAACAACTAACTGGAATCTCGACGCTGCACACTCTGAAGTAACTTTCAAGGTAAAACACCTTGTTATTTCTACCGTTTCAGGGCAATTTAAGCAGTTTTCTTCTGCTGTAACTACCGATGGCGACGACTTTACCTCGGCGCAAATCAAATTCGAAATCGACGCCAACTCTATCGATACCGGCATGGAAATGCGTGATAACCACCTGCGTGGCGACGACTTTTTCAATGCCGAAGTATACCCTACTCTTCAATTTGTTTCCACTGGTGTCCGCTCACTCGGTGGTTCCGATTATGCCATCGATGGCCACCTGACCATCCGCGACGTAACAAAGCCTGTCACCCTCAAAGCTGAATTTGGCGGTATTGCTGTAGACCCATATGGGCAAACCAAAGCCGGGTTTGAGGTAGAAGGCAAAATCAACCGCCACGAGTTCAACCTCACCTGGAACGCCGTCACAGAAGCCGGTGGTGCTGTTGTTTCAGACGAAGTAAAATTCCAGGCAAACGTGCAGTACGTCAAAGCTTAGTGTTTGAGTGTTTGAGTGTGGGAGTGTTTGAGTTGGCGTTGGGCTTGATGGCTCAAGGGGCAAAGCCCTTTTGGAAGAATATTTTTAATCCTTGAATAATCAAGCCGAACGCCAACTCAAACACTCCCACACTCAAACACTAACAAACTTGATATTCCGGTGTTGCCATCATTTGAATGATGGAACTTTGGACATAATCCGCTCGTGTGTTGTGTCGGGTATTCCGTTCAATTACTTTTTTGGGTAGTGTTTTTGTAGGCACAACCCAAAGGAATTCACCTATTTTTTCTATCAATTCCTGCTCCGGAACCTGGCCAAATAAGTCCATTGCAGGCTTCCAGTCAATTTCTGCAGAGAGTTTGCGATTGATGCCCCTCCCCGCTTGTCCCATTTGCTGATCATCGTCGGTTTTGCCACGAACTTCCAGATCCTGATTTAAGTAGACCAACTGAGGAATCCTCAACCTTAACATTAAAGAGCTGCTATCTATCCAGTTTTTGCCACCTGGCCAACCGGCCACATTGGGAGGATAAAACAGGATTTGTCCCAATGCCTTTTGCAACATCAATTGACTCTCCGGATCTGCCAGTTCCATGGGCAGTATACGCCGGATTCCCACCCAAAGTTCCACGGGTGACTTAATCTTACTACCTCGGTTTTCCGGCGCATAGAACCAATCGGAACGGGCTATGTCCTCCAAAATACGCACGATTTTATATCCTGAATCGTAGAATCGATCGCCTAACCACTTAATGCGGTCCTCAGGTATTTTTTGCTCATTCACCAAAAACTTATACAGTTTCCGTGCGATGAAGTAAGCTGTTTGCCTTTTTTCCAACAGCATATCCAATACCTCATCTCCACCAAACGCGCCGGTTTTACCGAAAATGGTTTTATCTCCTGTATCGTGGTCCCATTTTCTGAACACGAATTCACCATCCAGACGATGATTCCAGCCGGTGAAGGCCCGTGCGGCTTCCTTGATATCGTTTTCCGAATAATGACCGCGGCCCAGCGTAAATAATTCCATCACTTCCCGGGCGAAGTTTTCGTTAGGGTGCTTCTTTTTGTTTTGCTGGTTGTTCAAAAACGAGATCATGGCCGCCGATTTTGATACACCCCGCAGCAAATCCCCGAAATTACCCAAAGCATGCTCGCGAATTACCGTCAGTAATTGCTGTTGGTACAAAATGTTGATGTTCCGACTGGCAAAATGCCCATGCCAGAACAGGGCTATTTTCTCCCGCAACTGCGCCTTGCTGTGCGTCATTTCCTCCAACCAAAGCAAGTTGAGGTTTTGCAAGTCTTCTTTACTTTGTTTGCGTATCGCTTTTCGCTGTTCCTGATCAAGTTCCCGACGTTCCATCTTGCCCAATTCACCAACGCCCATCAACAGGCCCTTGATGGCATCACCGGCCACGTCAAAATGTTGCACCCCAGCCATAGATTCATCCCGCAGTTTGGGCCACCAAACCTCCTGCGGCAACGCCGACCAGGCTGCCCAACTTTTGGTTCTCGGGCCAAATCCAAATCGCCAAAGCAAATGTTGAAGCATGGTGGTTAGTGTTTTAGTGTTTGAGTTTGGGAGTGTTTGAGTTGGCGTTCGGCTTGAGTTTGTTGCGAAGGGCATCCATGATTCAGAATGACCTTGAACTTATTCACCCTAAGCCAACCCAACCTCAGCCACGAAGTGCCCCGACCCGAACACGAAGTGGTCTAACATAAATAGACTCGGGAAGGGAGGTAATGTTTAAGCCTTAACAGAAATTTAAGGTATAGCGTATCTTTACAGGTGTGGAATGAGCAAAACGTGTTTTTTACCACTAAACCACTAAGCACACTTAGAAAGAACACGGAAATCACCGTTTTTAGATTCTTCTAAATGGAAAAAACTTAGTGCCTTAGTGGTTAAAAAACGCTTCAATTCTTAAACCCAATACTCAAAAACTCAAACACTCGCAAACTCAAACACTCATTCATGTACCCTCACCTCTTCACGCCCCTTGATCTGGGATTTACTACTTTGCCTAACCGTGTGCTGATGGGCTCCATGCACACAGGATTGGAGGAGAAAAAAGATGATTTGCGCGCACTGGCGGCTTATTTCGCAGCCCGTGCCAGGGGCGGCGTTGGGTTGATTGTTACCGGAGGGATTGCCCCCAACCGGCAAGGCTGGCTGGCGCCTTTTGGAGCGAAAATGACTTCCTCCGGAGAAGTACACAAACACCGGAATGTGACGAAGGCTGTGCACGATGAAGGGGGTAAAATTTGCATGCAAATCCTGCATGCGGGTCGCTACGGCATGCATCCCTTTTTGGTGGCGCCATCTGCCATAAAGGCGCCCATCTCTCCATTTAAGCCCTGGAAAATGAGTGGACGGTTGGTTCGGGCAACCATTCACGACTTCGCGGATACGGCAGCGCGTGCGCGGGAGGCCGGGTATGATGGTGTGGAAATCATGGGAAGCGAAGGCTATCTGATCAATCAATTCATCGTTCCCCGCACCAATCACCGCACGGATGAGTGGGGCGGTAGTTTTGAAAATCGTATTCGTTTCCCGCAGGAAATCATGAAAAAAGTGCGGGAAAAAGCCGGGAAAGACTTCATCGTCATATTCCGGGTATCCATGCTGGACCTGGTAGAGGAGGGTTCTACCTGGGAAGAAGTAGAAAAATTGGCATTGGCCATTGAGGCTGCCGGCGCTACCATGATCAACACGGGTATCGGGTGGCATGAAGCCAGGGTACCAACTATTGCTACGCTCGTGCCCAGGGGCGCGTATGCGTGGGTTACCAAACAACTCATGGGCAAACTTCGCATACCACTTGTTGCGACGAACCGTATCAACACCCCTGAAAAAGCCGAAGAACTTCTGCGCGATGGTTTCGCCGACATGATTTCCATGGCCCGGCCTTTTCTCGCCGACCCTGATTTCATGATCAAAGCCAAAACGCAACGTGCCGAAGAAATCAACACCTGCATTGCCTGCAACCAAGCCTGCCTGGATCATGTATTCCGTGGTAAAACGGCCTCCTGCCTCGTTAATCCGCGAGCCTGCCGCGAATGGGAATTGCCGTCCACCGTCCACCATCCACCGTCAAACGGAAAAAAAATGGCAGTCGTTGGCGCAGGACCGGCCGGACTCTCTGCAGCTACCGAACTGGCCGCGCTAGGGCATGAGGTACATCTATTTGATGCCTCCGGTGAAATTGGCGGACAGTTCAATTTAGCCAAACGGATTCCGGGCAAAGAGGAATTTTATGAAACCCTGCGTTATTTCCGAAAAATACTGGATAAAAACGGCGTTAACGTTCACCTCAATACCCGCGTAACCGCGGAATTTTTGCAAAAACAGGGTTTTGAAAAAGTAGTGCTGGCCACCGGCATTCGTCCGCGCACACCGCGCATAGAGGGCATTGAACATCCTAAGGTATTGTCGTATTTAGAGGTGTTACAGGGGCAAAAACAGGTGGGCCAATCTGTTGCTATCATTGGTGCCGGTGGTATTGGATTTGATGTGGCGGCGTTTTTAACCCATCATGCCGATGAATCAACCTCGATTGCGCATTATCAGCAGGAATGGGGAATTGACCCCGGCTACACCCAGCGTGGAGGCGTTGCCCGCCCGGCAGCGGAAACGCCTAAAAAACGAATCTGGCTACTTCAGCGTTCCAAAGGAAAGGTAGGAGAAAAATTAGGCAAAACCACCGGCTGGGCACACCGGCTAGGACTCAAAGCCCGCCACGTTCAAATGTGGAATGAGGTAGAATACCGCAGGATTGACGATGAAGGATTGCACATAGCCGTAAAGGGCAAGGAACAATGTTTGCCCGTGGATCATGTGATCATTTGTGCGGGTCAGGAGCCTCTGCGTGAATTACAAGCGCCGCTGGAAGCCATGGGCATTCCGGTACAACTCATCGGCGGCGCCAAGGAAGCAGGAGAACTCGATGCCAAACGGGCCATTGCGGAGGGTTGGGAGGTGGCACGGGGATTATAGTTCTATCAATACCCTGAACCAGCCTTCCGATCCATCGGACAATCTTGCACTACCTATATACAACCCGGGCGGAAGTAGTGGCAGCTCCACCCGATTGTTCTCACATTTCCCGGTTGCAAGCACCAGATCGCCAAGCGCATTGTAAAGCATCAAAAGCTGCACGGGTTCATTTTGCTCCAGTTCCAAAATCAGGAAATCAGAGGCCGGATTGGGATAAGCCCTTATTGGGCGAGTAGAAAGGTTGTTCGTTGCGCTGGTGTAACAACTGCTAAGGTCCGGCCGTATATACAGTAGTTGTCCGTTGGTACTAAAGCAACGGATACTCATCGGAATTCCGTCCCATAAGGAACAAAAAGCTTCCGAGTACAGAAAATCCTCCATTTCTCCGATGCCTTCCACCCAGCGGAAGGGACCACAAACGCTGTTAAAGGTGATGGATTTTCTGGGTATACCATCCAATAAGGTTTCTGCACCTAACTGCACCACATACCGGGTAGCTTGATTGGAATCTACGCCGGGAAGAGAATCGCCTACGCCAAAATGGAAATCGTAAATCAGTTGTTCCAACGCACTTTCTATCCATTTGTATACTCTTCTGTTTTCTTCCCTGTAATAACTTCCCTCAGATATCCAGGGGCCGCTGCTCATATCATTTGAGTAAATAAGTTCATGATAATATCTCCCGTCTTTGAGCGTAGAATCTGCTGAAAACGTATACCTGAGTATTTGTGCAGGCCAGCCAGGAGATGGATGTTTCAAATCCACAATCCATTCATTGAGCGACGTTACGAAAGGCGGTGTAATTGTGTCCAACGGTATAGGCAATAATGCTTCTGCGTGTAAATTGGTTTGTTGTACACTCAACCAGAAGAGCAATAAGCAAAGACGAGGTTTAAAAACAGGTTTTTTCATTTTGTTAATAATCTAAATACCGTCAATCATTGAAACAAATTTCCTTTAAATCAACGTTATAACAGCACATTATCTTGACCTTTGCCCAATCGCGACACACAAACCCATGTTCACCAACCGAATCATAGCCCCTTTTGCCGTTTTAGGCGCCGTTTTTCTGGTGCTCGCCTGGACTTACGACGAAAAGTTTGCTTATTACTTTGTGCCTTGCCTGGTAGTAGCTGCGTTGTTGTACATTACTTCACCACAAATCAACTGGTGGTGGTATACGCGCAATCCGCCGGAGTTAAGCGCCGAATTGCGCGCGTTTTTGGAAAGAAGTCACGGTTTTTATCAGCGACTGAATGAGGCAGAAAAACGTCGTTTCCGCGGGCGGATCGCCTTGTTCAATATGGGCACCGACTGGGAGCCACTGGCTTTTCCGGAAGACTCCTTACCGCCTGATGTACAGATAGCTATTTCGGCCCAGGCAGTGATGCTCACCTTTCACAGGGAGGTCTTTTTATTCGAATCCTTTGAAAAGGTGATCATTTTCCCTCGGCCATTCCCTACCCCTGAACATCCCTATGATCATGCCTCAGAGTTACATCAGACCGATGGGTGTTTACTCTTTTCCGCAGAACAGGTGATGCTGGCATTTGTAAAACCTTATCAGTGGTATAACGTAGCACTGCATGAATATGCCAAAGCATTTGTATTGAAATACCCGTCAGAACCTTGGCCTGAGGTTTCAGAGGAGTCTGTCTGGGAATCACTCCAACAAATCAGTGGCATGCCTCGTGCTTATGTGGAATCAGTCATTGGCATAACAGGGGCAGAGGCGCTTCCCGTCGCCATTCACCATTATTTTGTATTTCCGGAGCGGTTTGCCCAGGCACTTCCGGAAGCAGCCAAAGTATTTTCCGGTATTTTTGCCCCTGCAACCGCCTGATATGCCTGCATTTTCATTTCATTTGCGTATTCCAACATATTCCGCCGTACTGTAATCTGCAAAAAGGCGTTTACATTCGCGGGTAAAAATGATTCCCAAATCCCCCCTAAATGACCTCAATAACCGTAAATGACCTTTCAACTACCCATCATGAGAAACATTCTCCTCCTTTCTTTCTTTACACTGCTCATTGCCCAGAGTTGCGATACCGTGCGTAAAAGCACTTCCGCTAAAAGTCGCAAATCTGGCGTGGATAAAACCGTACTGGCGCCAACCGAATATAGTACTAAAGACCGCAATCTGGACTATATCACTAAATTTAGTCGCGCTGCGGTGCTGTCAATGGACCGAATTGGCGTGCCGGCAAGTATCGTACTGGCACAGGGGGTACTTGAAAGTGCAGCAGGAACCTCTGATCTTGCCACTGCAGCCAACAACCATTTCGGTATCAAATGCAGCGGCAGCTGGAACGGCAAAACCTATAAAAAGAAGGACGACGACCGCGATGCGGATGGTAACATCATAGAATCATGTTTCCGGAGTTATGAATCTGTAGAGGAAAGTTTTATTGATCACGGCCAATTCCTGCGCGATCCACGTAAGTCTACACGCTATGGATTTTTATTCAATCTGGATCGCACTGATTATAAAGGATGGGCACGTGGTTTACAATCTGCCGGTTATGCCACAGCACCAGATTATGCCGATAAACTGATTAACCTGATTGAACGATATAAATTGTATCAATACGATACACCAGGCTCACGTCCCAACACCTTTCCTACAGAAGGCGGTGGGAATGGTCAGCCGGCTACACCAGTTGGCCCCAATGCCCCCGGGCAGCGCCCCGAAGCCACCGGCCGTATTGGTCGGGTAAACGATGTTAAAGTAGTGGCATCCCGCGAGGGCGAAACCCTGGAAGATGTAGCCCGTGCATTCCGTCTGAATACCCAAAAAGTAGTGGAATACAACGACCGTGGCTACCCGCCCGGCGTTAGATTAAAACCCAATACCCGCATATTCATCCAGAAAAAAGCCGAAAAATGGCACGGTCGCTCTACCGAACACACGGTACGGGAAGGGCAAACGATGTTTGATATTGCCCAGGTATACGGTATTCGTTTGGATAAACTTTTGGAGATGAATGGCTTGCGCAGAGGGCAAGAGCCTGAAACGAATGAAACCGTACGTATTCGTGGCAAAAACAAACGTCCGATTAAGATTAAAGACGCAATGAATGAAAATGCACCTGTGCAACCTACCAAAAAACCTCGTCCAACCAGTCCTGTGGTAGAAGATGGCGAACTGGATTTTGAGATTGGCCCGGGAACCACACCAGAAAAGCCCCGGACAACTCCAACCTCAAAACCTGACAGTCGCCCCACTACCCCACCCAAGCCACCGGCCACCACACCTGAGCGTCCGTACGACAACGACCCCACCCCGAATACAAAGCCTACTCCCCCACGGGACCCGGCAGCCGAATCAGAAGGACCTGCTCCTCGTGGCTACCACCGGGTAGTGAAAGGAGATACGCTTTTCAGACTGTCGAAAGAATACAACCTCACGGTAGAACGACTTAAACAACTCAACAACTTACCCAATAGTGATATCAAGATTGGACAGTTGTTGAAAGTCCAATAAAAGCTCAGGCACACCCTAAGATAACGATCCAGGAAAACATTCCGGAAAGATCAATCAATACATGGAGACCAACGAAATACCCCAACCGCCATCCGACCCGGAAATGGCCCGGCTGGAAGCTTTATCCAAGCTACTCGACAATCAATTCCGTATTCCAGGCACCAATATGCGTTTTGGTCTGGATGGACTGATGGGTTTGGTGCCTTATCTGGGCGATATGTCGGGCTTTGTTATATCGGGCTTTCTCATGCGCACCATGGCAAAGAAAGGCGCCAGTCCGTGGATGATGATCCGAATGATGTTCAATTACATCGTGGATGCTGTCTTTGGGGTAGTGCCCATTTTAGGTGATTTGTTTGATTTCGGGTATAAAGCCAACCGCCGGAATGTGGAGATGCTAAAGGCTTATTATGCAGACGGTAATGCGAAGCCGAATGCGAAGCGATCAGTAGCTTTTTTGGGCTTAATCTTCATGGTTTTGTTTGGCGCCCTGATCTGGGCGGTTTGGAAACTGGCAGCGATGTTGTTTGCCTGGTTTTTTAACGGAGTTTAAGGAGTTTGGGGGAGGTGTGGGGTTTGAGGGAGCGAGGGGCTTTCAATATAATTGTAAACCCTATCTTTGTTCCCAGATCTAACCATTCATGAAGCGCTGCCTCCTTATCCTCCTGTTGATGCCCTTTTTGGGCGCTGCTCAAACCCTTTCTGATTCTGCCAGGATCAGTCTTATGACGGTTGTTCCAGGCGAATTTGTCTATAGCACATTTGGCCATAGCGCCATCCGTGTAAAAGATCCACTTACCCGCTTTGACCGGTGTTATAATTACGGCACCTTCGATTTCGAACAACCCAATTTCCTGCTTAAATTCTGCCAGGGTAAACTGCTGTACAACCTCGACATTGAAAGCTACCGCAGTTTTGAATTTGGGAACCTGCAAGACCGGCGACCGATGCAGGAACAGGTTTTGAACCTGAATCAGGAGCAAAAACAACGACTTTTTGACCTGCTCCAGGAAAACTATAAGGAAGAAAACCGGTATTACAAATACGATTTTTTCTACGACAACTGCGCCACCCGGATTCGGGATATTGTTCAGGAAACCTTTTTTCATCAACTTCAGTTCGACACTTCCTCCCTGCCTCCAAAGGCTACTATGAGGCAATTACTGCAGCCCTATATTGAAGAAAAGCCCTGGCTGGATTTCGGTATTGATCTGGTACTGGGTTTGCCTGCAGACCGCCGGGCCACTACCGCTGATTTTATGTTTTTACCGGATTATATGCACCACCTTTTTGCCAAAGCCAAAACAGGTGAAGGGGTACCATTCGTTACCAGTGAACGCAACATTCCGGAAACGCCCTTGACCAAGGTCCCATTCAAACCCAGTCCATTGGACCGGCCCCTGTGGATTACCACATTTATAGCAGTTATAGGATTGTTGAGTATGGCCAATCCACGAGTGGAAAAAATATTTGACATCATTTTCTGGTTTATCCTGGGCTTTGCCGGCCTCATTATAGCCCTTCTCTGGTTCGCCACCGATCATTCTGCCACCAAGAATAACCTAAATATTCTTTGGGCCTGGCCAACACACCTGCTATTTTTCTGGCGTTCCCGCAACACCAGCACAGTGGAGAACTATTTTGCCCTCACAGCCATTGCAGCTGCATTATTGCTCTTATTCTGGTATTGGATGCCACAGGAAATGCCCACACCAGCCTTGCCATTGGTAGCGTTAATCGTGGTAAAAAGCCTTTGGAAACGGTTTACAATATCCAATATCCAATAATCAATGTCGAATGTCCAAGTGGTGCGCCTGCTTGGTGTCAGCAGTTATTTTTAAACGCGTTTACCTGCCTGACCAAACAGGCATGCAATGCCCTTCCAAAGTGCTGACCCCAGACTCCCGTACCACTTGGACATTTGACATTGGACATTGGATATTGGACATTCCTCAGAGTTCCACGCCTTTCTCGGTGGTGTATTCCTGGATATACTCGTCGATGAGTTGGACAAGCAAGTCTTTGAGGTGAGAATTTTCCAGGCGGGCGATGGCTTTAAGTTTTTCCAGCTTAGGGCGATCTACGGCAACGGTGAGCCGTTTTTTACCGGATTCTTCATCTGTCGTGATTTCTTTCACGTCAATGGTCTGGCGAATGAGGTTGTCTAGGCCGTTAGGCATAGATGCGCGTAGCTCGGAGCTGGACTTGGTTTTGGTACTGGCTGAAACAGAATCCGGTTGGTTGGACTCATAGCGTTCCAAGCTTTCGTCGAGCGCTTCCTGGAGCAAGGCATCCAGGTCAGTGGCAAAGGATTTATGGGCCGACTTCCGCTCACTCGGCGCAGCCGGGGAAGTCAGCGTCACCGCCTCGCCAAACACATTGCTGTGTCCGCCGCCATGCTGGCTGCTGAGGAGGTCATCCAGACCCTCGGAAAATCTTTTTTTACTCATCCAGTTTCGGATTGAACTTGGTCTATTGGTGATAAAACGCAAGGTTTCGTTTTATCGTTCATTGTTCCAGCGTGATTTACAGGGCTCTCTCCAAAATTTCCTTTGTCAGATCCAGGTAGTCAGACGCTCCCGGACTTTTAGGGCTATAATCAAATATATCCTTGCGTTGAGCAGGAGCTTCAGCCAGTGCGACATTATCCCGGATATAGGTTTTAAACACTTTTTCGCCAAAGTACTTGTGGATGGTTTCTACCACATCCCGGTTCAGTACCCTTCGACTGTCATACATGGTTGCAATCACACCACCCATTTCCAACTGTTTGTTCAGGCGCATTTTCACTTTATCGATCACCTGCTTGATTTTTGCAAGCCCCTGAACGGCCAGAAACTCGGTTTGCAGAGGGATCAATACATACTTGCTGCTGGTAAGTGCGTTCAACGTGAGCAAACCCAGTGATGGCGGACAATCGATCAATATGAAGTCATAATCATCCGTTACCTGGGCAAGCAATTCCCGCAGGATATATTCTCTACCTGCTTCGTTGATCAGTTCCATCTCAGCTCCAGACAAGTCGAGCGAAGAAGTGATCACATCCAGCCCTTGTTTGTGTGTATAAGGAGTGAGTTCTCCTTCTCCACGCATAGCCTCATAAACAGTGTATTTCTGCCGGGGAATACCCAATGAGATCGTCAGGTTAGCTTGCGGATCCAGGTCAATGAGCAACACACGTTTGCCCAGTTCCACCATCGCAGCGCCTATGTTAATGGCACTGGTGGTTTTACCAACCCCGCCTTTGTGATTCAGAAGTGAAATTATAGTTCCCATAAAATTTGGTCAAAAGTACGGCGAACAATCGCCTTGCACGCCATGCCCGTCGATTTTTTCCGCAGAACAAGGTACGTACCTGATAGATATTCCAAACAAAAGTCTGAAAATACACCATGAAAAACTTAACGCCTCGGTTTTGTTTGAAATATTTTCAGGTCAAAAATCGTGCAAATATCTGATATTCAAATGAAAAAGTAAGCATTTGAAACAAATGTCAAAAATTTTTGAAAAAAATCTTTGACATTTTTTGTTTTTAAAAACTCTTTGTTTGAAATTTGCAGCATGAAATGATTGGACGATGGACAGTTGGGCATTAGATTATCGATTCACCAACCATCCAAATATCCCGTAAATCACCACTTAAACCTTATATCCCATGATTAAGGAAGATCGGATAGACCTCAACAAACGATTCATACAGGCTTTCAAACTATTGGAAGACCGCGGCGCCATTGTAAAAAACGACCGTAGCGGTAAAGGAGTTGGCGATGTTGCCGATCGTGTGCTTGGTAACAAAGCATATGGTCACATCATCCGCGCTTTCCTGAACCCTGGCAGCAAGCGTGTGATTGATTATGGTCAGGCATCCGCATTTTGCAGGGCATTTGATATCAATGAAGCCTGGTTGCTTCACGGAATTGGTAATCCATTTGGATTCGATGCGCCCGGAGACGCGTTGGCCGGAGAAAAGATGGCCAGCGGAGGTGGAGGCAACATCCTCTTTACTACCGTAAGGGCTTTTGCCGGCGCTACCCTTGGATCAGGCAATGATGAAGACAATACCTATTTTTCTATTCCAGGGGTTGCCGGCACCGGCCTGGTTGCTTTTCAGATCGATGGTAATTCCATGGATCCTGTTATTCGCAACAACGACATCGTTGTATGTAAATCAGTTGAAAACCTCAACGACGTGCGCGATAACGAGATTTACGCCGTTCGCTCCAATGGAAATGTTTGGGTGAAATATGTCCAGAAAATCATGAATAACCGCGGCCGTATCATTCGCCTGAAAATGATTTCTGCCAACTACTTCGACAACGATCCATTCGAAGAAGAAGTAAACGAAACCACCCGCCTATATAAGGTGGTTAGAAAAATTAGCAACGTTTAAGTGTTTGAGTATCTGGGTGTTTGAGTTTTCAAGTTGGCGTTGGGTTTGGCTTCTCAATGGGCTGAAGCCCCTAAGATGGTTTATCCATCATTACCACCAAGCCGACCACTAACTCAAACACTTAGAAACTCCAACACTCGAAGATACTATCCTGCTGTTTATTGTTTTCGGAGCCTCCTGGCGCAAGCCGGTGAGGCTTTTTTAATACTTTTGTGCACATTGCACTTAGGTAGCCAATGCTGGCGGTTAGGTCTCTACTTATTTTATGCGCATTTTCTTTCTGTTAGCTTCCCTAATCCTCCTGACCAAGGATTCGCTTTATGCTCAACAACCTTCTTCTTTCACCCTGGACGATACGCTTCGAGGCAGTATCACTGCAGAACGTGCCTGGTGGGATCTGACCTATTACGATCTGCGGATTCGGCTGGATGTAGACCAGAAACGCCTATCCGGAAGTAATGCTGTGCATTATAAGGTGTTGAGCGCTGGTCAACAACAGATGCAAATAGACCTGCAACCGCCATTGACCCTGGAGCGGGCAGAACAGGATGGCAAATCATTGAAGATCAAAAAAACAGGACGAAACGCATACCTACTGACCTTGGAAAAATCTCAAATCCAGGGTGCAAGGGAATCCGTTACCATATGGTATTCCGGAACCCCCAAGGAAGCCTTGCGTGCACCCTGGGATGGCGGCTTTAGCTGGTCGAAAGACAAACAAGGGAAGCCCTTTATTGCCACTTCATGCCAGGGGCTGGGCGCAAGTGTGTGGTGGCCGTGCAAAGACCACCCTTACGATGAACCTGACTCTCAATGCATTAGTATAACCGTTCCAGAACCATTAATGGATGTATCTAATGGGCGACTGCGTAGTGTGACCAAAAACCCCGACGGAACCCGAACCTTTGAGTGGTTCGTTTCCAACCCTTTAAACAACTACGGTGTAAATCTGAATGTGGCCGAATATGCCCATTTTGCCGACACCCTCCAAGGCGAAAAAGGTGTGCTGGATCTGGACTTTTATGTACTTCAGGAAAATCTGAACAAAGCCAAACAGCATTTCAAGCAGGTCAAAGGCATGCTCCGTGCCTTTGAATATTGGTTTGGCCCTTATCCGTTTTACGAGGATGGCTACAAACTGGTAGAGGTGCCGTATTTGGGCATGGAACACCAAAGCTCGGTGACTTATGGAAACGATTACCTGAATGGCTATCGCGGTAAGGACCTATCCAATACCGGATGGGGCCTGAAGTGGGATTTTATTATTGTGCATGAAAGCGGGCATGAATGGTTTGCCAATAACATTACTTATCGGGATAATGCCGACATGTGGGTACATGAAGGTTTTACCAATTACAGTGAAAACCTCTACACCGAATATTTCTATGGCAAAAAAGCCGGCGCTGAATATGTGCGCGGCTGCCGCAAACTCATTGAGAACAAAGAACCCATCATTGGCCCTTACCATGTAAACAAGGAAGGCTCAGGGGATATGTACTACAAAGGCGGCAACTTCTTACACACACTAAGACAAGTAGCGGACAACGATATTCTGTGGAGAGAAATATTACGCGGTTTGAACCGGGATTTTTACCACCAAACGGTAAGCAGTGCTCAGGTGGAAGCATACATCAGCAAGGCCATGAACAGAGATCTGAGTAAGGTATTTGACCAGTATCTCCGTCATGCTGATGTACCGGTGCTGGAATACCGCATGAGGCACCGGAAACTGGAATACCGTTGGATTAATTGCGTTAGCGGGTTTGATTTGCCGGTAAAAGTGGCTTTGAAACCTGGTATGTTCACCTTTATCTATCCAACCACAACATGGAAAACCATCAAACACCGGCTTCCTAAAAGCAGCATGCTAGCCATTGATCCGGATTTCTACGTTGAATCCCGGAAGTTATAACCAGGATTTACATTGTTAAAGTAACCACAGATGCAGGCGTACAGCAGCGGTTAATCAGACGGATTTGCATAACTTTACGCCTGCATTTTTAGTTTGAAAAGAATCCTTTCATTTTGTTATATAATGATCATCCTGCTGCAAGTATTCAGCAAGGTATGGATCGTTGTTGCTTTCAAATGGAATCAGGATTACATTGCCAAAGTGTTATGTATTAATCGCGACAAGCCGGAAAAACACTGCAACGGGCAATGTGTACTGATGAAAAGGATTAAGTTAGAAGAAGAGCAACACCAAAAACAAATACCATTCAAATTCAAGGAGCAGCAGGAATTTACTTTCTTTTTTGAAGACAAGTGCGGGATTTCAATGAATCAGACTCCGGCTCTTATTCCGCAAAAAATGCCTGAGTATTTTTCCTTCCTCTATGCTGATACTTTCGTCAGCAGCTTTTTTCACCCACCCAATGACAGCGACAGGTTGGCATAACAACCTGCAATCCCATTTCTCTTTGATTATCAAGCCCTTACCTTCTGTCGTACACGAGGCGATGGAGTGGTAATCTGTGGCATATACAAATGCAATACGCTTTTCATAGACTTCCTGCGAACCTGGTTTGGGAGCCGGAAGCGTATGATAAAGTCTGAAAACCACCTTATATGATGGAAGAACTGTTGGGGTTTTATGCCCATAACATAGCGCTGGCCATTGCGGCCTTCTTTGCGCTTTTGGCAGGAACGCGCCTGATTGGTCTGTACCTGCGTTACCATGATCGGCTATCCATTGACCGGGAAGATGTGCAATCATTCTTCCGAAATGCAACTTTGGCCATATTTTTTGCCGGCGCCGCGATCATGTTTGAACATGTCTCGTTCTTTGTCACTATCGGTCTATTAGCCTGTTGTTTGATTGTTTTGCTGTTAATCAAAATCAACAAGCAGGTTAAAAAACTCGAACTCTAACCGATAAAACAAGCCTGCCTTTACCTTTCAAGGTGGAGGCAGGTTATGCTTTTTTTTCATGAAAAACAACAAAATAGCTACCCTGATTATTTTTTGCGCCTTGTTTCAACAAAATCTTGGCGCCCAATCCATCCTCTGGAATCAAAAAGGAAACACCAATGCAGCACTTGCCGTTTATGCCGTAACATTCTCCGGCGATGGACAAAAGGTTCTGAGTGGCAGTGAATGTCATCCGGCTAACATCCGGCGGTTTAATGCAGCCACAGGAGATCTGGAATGGACGTATAATGTAGGCACTGACTTCATGTGTATCCAGGGGGTTACCTTCAGTGCGGATGCAAATATGATCGCCTCTGTGGAAGAGTTAGGCAACATCCTGATTTTCAACAATTCAGGCGCTCAACCTACCATTGCAGATACGATAAAAACAGGAACCTCGTATGCTTTTGCCGCCGACTTTTCTCCTGCTAATGATCGCATTGCAGTTGGAGCTTCAAGTGGAAAACTAAACATTTATGCACTGCCTGGCGGCGCTTTGGTAAAAAGTGTTACAGCCCACCCGAATTTTGTGTTTTCTGTAAACTACTCCCCGGACGGCACCATGATTGGTAGTGGAGGAACCGACAATAAAGCCAAAATCTGGGATGCAAACGGCACCCTCAAATTTACACTGACCGGCCATACCCACGACGTTACTTCTGTGCAATTTACCCCCGATAATGCCTATTTGGTTACAGCAGGCAATGATGGGAACATCAAAATCTGGAGTACCGCCGACGGCAGTCTGGTAAGGAATATCATGGCGCATAATGATGACATTCGGCAGATTGACATATCCGCTGACGGTAAAAAAATTGTTTCAGCATCGAATGATGAATCCTGTAAAATATGGAGTTTGGAAACCGGCGAGTGGTTGGCAACTTTCGGTAACGCTAATGGTGGCATCATTTGGTCAGCGGCATGGGCGCCCGATGGCAATTCCATTGTCACTGGAACAGGTAAAGGAGACGTTATCCTGTGGGATGTATCAGGTATTTCAGCCACACATGATATGTCTGGAATAATGGAAAAAGTTTCTGTTTTTCCCAATCCGGCCGCTGAATATCTCGAAGTAATGCCGGCGCCCGGTGTAGAATTGATTTATGCGGCACTGCTGGATTTGGATGGCAAACTGCTCCGTATGCTTGATCCAGGCATGGGACGATTTATCATTTCCGATTTGCCTCCGGGAATATTGCACCTTCAATTACAAACCAAAGATGGAAAAAAAGGAATCATTCCTTTCATAAAAAATTAACAACCAACATTTTATCACTAAATTGCTCACATGAAAAAGCACATTTTCCAATTTTTCGCCATTGCGGCACTGACCATTCTTGCACAAAACATACAAGCACAAAACACCACCCAAAAGGCTCCCTGGAAAGAAATGAAGGAATTCCATGAGGTGATGAGCGCTTCTTTCCACGCTGCCGAGGAGAAAAATTTTGCACCGCTGAAAGAGAAGTCCGGCATGCTGGTGGAAAGGGCCATTGCCTGGAAAAAATCTCCAATTCCGGCTGGTTTCAAACCTGAGCTTACCGCTCAAGTCCTTACTCGTTTGGTAAAACAGTGCAAAAAGGTGGACAAAATGGTCAAAAAAGGCAAATCTGATGAAGAACTGATGAAAGGCATCAATGCGGCGCACGATGTATTTCATGAAATCGTAGGGAAGTGTCGCGAGTAAAATATGATTGCGGATTTTAGCAATCCCGAACAGACCACTCGAATGCGGGTCAGTATGGTAAAGCATGCCATGCTGACCCGCTGCTTTTTTAAAGAGCAGTCTACCTACCAACTTCCATCAATTACGGCATAGCCATTCGACGGAGCAACTTCCCGGTACCCCGACCAGCGCACACTTCTACCACAGCTCCCTGATCCGGATATTCCGAAACCAAATAGGCGCGCCGGCATGCTTGCCCTGAAACCCGATGTGCCCATCCAGCGGCAGGGTGGCAAAGGGCTTGGACAACCAGGACGGGATGGAACTGCCATCGGGGTTATGGGTGCCGGAAAGCCAGCGACTCATGTCCATATGGTTCACCAGCTCGCCATTGAGTACTACCCATATCTGGCGGTCCATACAGTAAATGGTGTACCGGTTCCATTCTCCGGGATGTTTGACGGTCTTCTTGTCGGCAGCCAGGTGCCCGAATATGGCGGCACATTGCCAGGTAGGATCAGCCTTGCTCCATGCTGCGGAATGATCGTCGGCAATCTGGACTTCCACGGAATTAGGGATCCAATTTTGGGTATCGGAACAATGAATGATTACCCCGGAATTGGTGCCTTCTGCTGTTTTAAACTCAAGGTCAAGCACAAAATTCTTGTAGGTTTTTTGGGTGAAAATGCACTGATCTTCCGTGGCCGTGAGCTCACCGTTTTCAGTTACACTCCAGATGCCTTTTGGGGAAATGGCGTTGGAAAGATCCTGGTTAAATAGTGCCTGAAAACCACTGGCGCCATCAGAGGGATGTTGGTATGGGATAAAACGGTTATTCCCTTTGGTTTTCGCTTCAAGAGCGCCTGCTTTTTGAATGAGACCACTATGCGTTTTTTCTAAAGCGATCACAGCGCTAATCATATCTGTAAACGGCTTTTCCATGGCTTTGGCGGCCAATTTGGTCTGTTCGGTTACCGGCATGTCGGTATCGAGTATGACATTAAGCAAGCCAGATGCCTGGTTCAGGAGTTGCCTGGACTTAACGCCGGAAGCCTCGAATTCTTTTTTCACCGCAGCAATACTGTCCCGCGTTATATCAGATTCTGTGGCGGCAAGCGACGTCAGCAAATCAAGGTTGCGCTGAATGCCAAGCATACCCTCTTCCAAATTGTAACAATATGCACTCAGAGAAAGGGATAAATCATGCTGTTGCTGCAATTCAACAGCTGTGATGGGAACCCTGGGATCCATTTTCACCTCAAACGCTTGCTCAAAAGGGACGCCATTTACCGTTAGTCGTACGGTATAGACTCCAGGCAATGCCCAGGGTGCGGGAGACTCCGGTGCTGTTTGTTCAAATGTTGCTGAGATCGGGAATTGACCGGTAAAATCTTTCAATTCCTGTTTATAGGAATCGTATCTCAAATCCCAACAAAAGCGGTGCGCACCTTTTTTGCCGGAAAGCACCTGATGCGGACGAATCCAATACAGGGGGAAATTCACGCCGCTGACATCGGGCGCCGGATCGTTTGGGCGGTAACTTCGGATGATCGCCCCGTCAGGATTGAGTATATCCAGTCTGATATTTTGTACATCCTCCTCCAACACATAATCGATCATAGCCCCGTCCGGCGGATTTTGTCCGGCCGGTTCTTCCTGCGGCAGCGGGGTGTCGGTATTCATGTTCCAACGCACCCGGTAGGCCGTTTGCGGCTTGTACAGCAACACGCCTTTTTCGCTTTTTCGGCCGGCTGCATGCTGGCGCAAAGGAGTAATATTATCTAAAATCCAAAAAGAGCGGCCGTGGGTACCCACCACCAGATCATCGTCTTTCACCACAAGATCGCGGATGCTGGTGGCTGGCATATTTAGGCGCAGGGATTGCCAGTTTTCCCCGTCGTCAAAAGACACATACACGGCATTTTCAGAGCCGGCATACAGCAGCCCTTTTTGTTTGGGGTCTTCCCGAACGGTATTGATCGGCTCATGGTCCGGCAAGCCTCGGGTGATTTCTTTCCAGGTTTTACCGCCATCGTGCGTACGCCAGATGTGTGGGCGCAAATCGTCCAGCCTGATCCGGTTGATGGCCGCATAACAGGTCTGGTTATCAAAATGTCCGGCATCCAACTGCGACACCTTGCTCCATTCGGTCAAGGCCGGCGGGGTTATGTTGGTCCAGTTTCGACCACCGTTGCGGGTGATGTGGATCAGACCATCGTCGGTTCCGGCCCAGATGGTATTGGTATCCTGTTGGGATGGTGCCAGGGCATAGATGACGCCCCGGCGGCGTTTGGTTTTTTCTGCTTCAGGGGTAAATACACCCACACAGGATGGCACATTCCAGGTTTCGCGACTCAAATCGGGGGATATCTCCTGCCAGGATTGGCCGCCGTTGGTGGTTTTAAATAACACGTTGGCAGCAAAATACAGGCAACGCGGGTCTACCGGCGAAAATATCACCGGCGCGGTGCGCAACACCCGGTATTTCCCGCTGCGCATGGCCTCGGGACGGATATTCTGGGTTTGGCCCGTACGTTTGTCGTACCGGGACACCCGGCCGCCGTAAATAATGTTGGGGTCCAGCGGATCGGGAGCTACGTAACCGTACTCATCCACGCCCACCGGATGCCATTCCCGAAAAGTTACCTGCCCGTCGTTGCCGCGGCTGCTGATGCCTACCGAACCACTTTCCTGTTGTCCGCCGTACACATTGTAGGGGAAGGCATTGTCGGTGCTGACGTGGTAAAATTGCGCGGTGGGTTGATTGTACCAGGAGCTGAAAGTTTTCCCACCGTTCACGGAGATAATAGCGCCCTGATCGGAGGCCAGCAGTATGATTTTCGGGTCTTGCGGATGAATCCAGATCCGGTGATAATCGTCGCCGCCTGGCGCGCCCCGGAAACAGAACCAGGATTTGCCGCCATCGGTGCTTCTCCAGGCAGCCACGTTGGCAGAGTATACCACATCCGGATTTTTGGGGTCGGCTTTGATCTCTGCAAAATCGCTGCCACGGCCCCAGAGTCGCGCATCAGCGTGAACGCGATACCAGCTTGCACCGGCATCGTCGGAGCGATAAATGCCGCTGTAGAGGCTGGCATTTTCTGTGCCTTCGCCGCAGTCCACGGTGGCATACAGGCGCGAGGGCAGTGAAGGACAAATACAAAATCCGATCCGGCCCAGTCCCTGTGCGGTAGTGGGCAGGCCTTGGGTCAGCTGAAACCAGGTGTCGCCACCATCCACCGATTTCCACAAACCGGAATTAGGGCCGGCGAATGTGCCGTTTTCCCAGGGCGCGAGTCGATTGGCCCAGAAGTCGGCGTACACCACCTTCGGATCCGACGGATCAATGGCCACCTGAATGGCGCCGGTGTTTTCATCCAGGAATTTGACCCGCTCCCAGGTTTTGCCGCCGTTGAGGGTTCGGTACACGCCGCGTTCCGGATTGGGCCCGTAAGGATGTCCCAGCACTGCCGCAAATACAAGGTCGGGATTGGTGGGGTCAATGGCCAGGCCGCCCACTTGCAATCCGTCTTTCAATCCGGTGTGGGTCCAGGTTTTGCCGCCGTTAGCGGAGCGGTAGATGCCGTTGCCCACACTCAGGTCCGGGCGCTGCAGCCCTTCTCCGCTGGCTACGTAGAGGATGTCCGGATTGCCTGGCGCCACGGCGACATCGCCGATGGATCCGGTGGGCTGATCGTCGAAAATGGGCGTCCAAACCCGTCCATAATCGGTTGTTTTCCACACCCCACCGTTGTTCACGCCAATGTAAAAGGTACCGGGCTGTTGTGGCACACCCACTGCGCCGACCGTTCTGCCGCCGCGATGCGGGCCAATGCAGCGCCACTGCATGGCATCAAAAAAGGGAGCAGACTGGGCATGTAAAAAGCTGGAAAGGAGGAGAAGGAAGAGTGTACGCATGGGTGTAGAGGCGGGTTAAGCCGCCGCTTGAGAGGTTATCCCCCGCTGTGTGGAGGTCCCCGCATGGATGCTGAGCCCCCCAGGATCTGTGCGGAGTCCCCCTGCATCTGTGCGGAGTCCCCCCCGCACGGCGGAGGGTTATTTGAGTTTGACCGCTTCGCGGTCGGGTTTAGTTTTGTTCATCTGTGATGCGGCGGCTAAACCCGCCGGTACGCTTAAATCGTTGCCAGTGTTTCCAGGTAAAACTTCCAGAATTTGGCAAAGCTGGAGATCGAAGCTTGTTCATCCGGGCTGTGGGCGCCGGTGATCAGTGGACCAAAAGATACCATGTCGAGGCCCTTGTAGGCTTCGCCGATGATGCCACATTCCAGACCGGCATGGCAGGCTTCAATGACCGGGGCATGCCCGAACATTTTTTCATAAAGCCCCGCCATTTTTTGCACCACTTTGGAACTTGGGTTGGGCTTCCAGCCGGGGTAGGCATTGGCCGTTTGTACTTTGGCGCCCAGCAGGTCAAAGGGTGCGCGGAAAGCTGCGGCTACATCGGCTTTGCTGGACTCCACGGAACTGCGCTGGAGGGATCCGATGCTGAGGTGCCCGTCTTTGAGCGTGATTTTGGCCAGATTGGAGGAGGCTTCCACCAGTTCCGGAATTTCCGGACTCATTCGGAACACGCCATTGTGGACTGCGCGCAGGGCATGGAGGAATTTGGCCTGATCGCTTTTGCGCATCACCTGGGCAGGCGCTGAAGCCGGGTCAGCCTGTACGTTGAGTTTGGGTTCAGCAGTTTGGAACTCGGTGCGCAATTCTTTAGCGGCCGCCTGAAGCAGTTTGTGGAACCGTTTGTCGTTTTTCACCAGTACCAGGGCACGGGCCTCACGCGGGATCTCGTTGCGGAGGTTACCTCCGTCGAAGCCCGCCAGGCGCATACCCGCAGGCGCGCAGGCCATGAGTACGCGCGTGAGGAGTTTATTGGCATTGCCACGACCGCGGTTGATATCCATACCACTGTGTCCGCCCAGCAACTGATTGACGGTGATGGTGTACGCCATATGGTTTTCCGGCGCTTTATCCTGCTTGTAATCCCAGTCGATCAGGGTATCGATGCCGCCGGCGCAACCAATGGTGAGCACGTGGTCTTCCTCGGTATCCAGGTTGAGCAGTACCTTCCCTTTGAGCAATCCGCGACCCAGGTTTTTGGCGCCGCCGAGTCCCTGTTCTTCATCCAGGGTAAACAGGGCTTCCAGGGGTGGGTGAACGATGTCTTTGGAGGCCAAAACGGCCAGAATGGCAGCAACGCCCAGGCCGTTGTCTGCGCCCAGAGTGGTTCCACGCGCACGCACCCAGTCGCCGTCCACATACATATCAATACCCTGCTTTTCGAAGTCGAAATTCACGCCGGCATTTTTGGAGTGCACCATGTCCAGGTGGCCCTGCAGGATAGTGACGGGGCGTTTTTCCCGGCCTGGAGAGGCCGGTTTGCGTACGATGATATTGCCGAAAGTATCGCGCTGCGTTTCCAGGCCGTGTTTTTTGGCAAAATCCAGTACCCATTGGGCAATGCGTTCTTCTTTTTTGGAAGGACGCGGAACAGCGTTCAAATCAGCAAAAAGGCTCCAGGGGAGCGCAGGGGAGAGTTGGCGTATTTGGTCAGACATGATATATTGTTGTTGGACTATTGGACATTTTGATGTTCGGCCGCTTACCAGCGTATACCGGCATCCAGTTTATACCGGTTAAAATTTCTGAAAAGCGGTTTTGGTTAGAGTGCGTCGCAAAACTACGGCGAAACTTTGCTTTGATATAACACTCGTTTCTCCTTCACTTTTTCTACCATTTCCTGTACAGTAGACAGCACCTCAGGCGGGATTTTCAACAGCAGATTTTCTTCCGTTTTGTGGTTAAGGATAAGCGTGACGTAATAGAGCAATTCATATCGTTCACGGAGCATTTTACCATACAGCTCTGATTCGAACAATAACCGTACAAGCTGGTTTTGCTCAAGGTAAAGGAGGTTGGACAGAACCCAGGTCAGGTCTTCTTCCTGACTGTTTTGCATCAGATGGTCAATTTTTTCCGTCAGATTTTCGAAACGGCCGTTCCATACCTCCATGATTATTTGAATACCCCATGGGTGATCATTCGACTCGTTTACAGCATCCAAAAAATCGACTGGGCGCTCCTTTCCACTTTTCCGGGCGTACTCCATCCATGCATCCGGTTCCTCCACCCCAATAAAAGCTGATTGCGCAGGCTCCTTTAACTCCTGTGCTTCATACCAGGACTCCAGGAACAGGGTCAGGTATTTTGCCCGGTGTTTTTGCCCGGGATTGCCTTGTGTGACCATCATCCACAGGCTGAAAAAACGTTCCGAAATACGGTAAAGGTGGTTTTTCTTTCCGGTTGAAATCGTTTCCACCAGGCCGTATTGTTCCAGTTGCCTGAGATAGGAAGCGATGAGTTTGCTTTCCATACGGCATTTATCCACCAAAACCTTGGTAGGAACAGCCTCCCACCAGAAGGCCATTTCCAGTATAATTTTTCGCTGGGGAGGTGTCAGATTGCTCAATTGTTCCTGATAAAGCGGTGTAGCGTAATCCATCACTTTCCGCAAGCAATCAAAACCGCTGGCGTTGGCATTGTACAATAATGCCTGTATAAAAAACTGCCAAGTGCGTGGCAGGTCGTCTGTGAGGATTCTAATGGCCTCCATACGCCCCCGGTGCTGCAGGGCATAGTTATGTAAAAAGGGCAGATTCATTTCCTTGCTCCAATGATTCAGCAACAGATGAATTTCCTCAAAGCGCAAGCCTTCGAGTCGGTGCCGACGGAAAAACTCGTAAAAAGGCTTGTCGTAGCGCCAGAAATGTTCATCCATTCGCATACTGCTGCCGATGATCTGCAGGTCGTGAAAATTGAGCAGGGTTTCGCGGAACAGATGGCTGTCGTCGTTAAAATTTTGAAGGATTCGATCCAGATGATCCAACAACAGCACAACTCTTTTCCCATGCAATTGCAGCAATTGATGAATTTCGGCGTAGAGGTAGCGCGTATATTGTCGGTTGTCATCAAAGTCGTCAAAGTTGCGCAGCGGATGGGTACTATTCCAACGGGATCTTAGTTCTTGCAAAACCTCAAACCACAAGTCAGACAAACGATAAATAGAAGCCTGTTCTTCGGCCAGGTTGATGGCGATGAATTGTTGGGCCAGTTCGGCATCTTCGTCAATGTCAATTTGAATGCGTCGGAGGAGCGTGGATTTGCCACTTCCACGTTGTCCGAGTATAAGTTCGTGTTGCAAAGGGTCGCCCGGCTTTTTGCGGCGCAGGTCAGACATGATGCGTTCGAACTCCGTGGTACGTAATAAAAAATTGCGCTTAACGGCCTCAGGGCTACTGTTTGCCACCTGATAGAGCGCAAGCTGGTCCATAATCCAGGCCGTATTATGTGGATGATCAGGCATGGTCATAAATGGGGTTATCGGCCTTCCAGAAAGCCTGTAAAAAAGGCGAGACGAATACGTAGTCTCCTTCCAGATCGATGATATAGCCATCGTGTTCCAGACCGCGTATCAATTCCATGTAGGTATCCTTTTTGCCATGCTTGAGGGCCATATTATACAGTTGCCGCTGATTGATGGCATGCCGGTGAGCAATATAGATCAGTGTTTCGTTCAGGAAAGCTGATTCTTCGGCATTAAAGTATTCAAACAGCCGGTTTTTCCATTCTTTAAAATGGTCGTTCTTTTTAACGATTGTGTCAAAAGCGGCATCCACAGATGAAATACCAAGGCCGGGTTGATTGGCTTTACGAGCCGCCTTATTAATTTCATCCAGCATCAAATTGATGAAATAAGGTATGAAATAATTGATCTTCGTCAGGAGATGCGTGAGCAATTCCGTATCATATTGAACAGTAGCATCTTTGGTAGCCCACGCGATATATTCTCCGGCTTCCTTTCTGGTTAATGCCTCAAAAGGTACAATCGAGAAGTCGTTGATATCGGCAGTGCGACCATCAAGGGCCTTTACGATGTGATGGATGCCTACTGACCCGGCCAGCACAAGGCTAAAATGATAGCGACTATCAGGACTTTGCCGCCATTGGCGTAATCGGTCCAGGATACTGCTCGCTTCTTCCCGGCGCCCTTTTTTGTATAAATGGTTCAACACCTCGGGCAATTCATCCAGGAGCAGTACGATTTTTATTTGCTGCCGGCCGATTTTGGGAAGGAGGCGACTGATTTCTTCTGCGTAGTTAACGGGTTTTCTTTCTCCAAACTTCACGCCTTCCTGTGTGACAGATTCAATATCAAGATGTTGGAACAGTTCTTTCAACCAATACCTGCTTTGGTCAAATTGGCTCAGGCATTGTAGCATCAGTTCAAAAAGCTGCCGGTAAAACTCCTCTTCAGATTGTACCCCCTGGATATTTTTGAACACGCAACGGGTGTCGCTCGGGCAGTTTTTCAACATCGCCTGCATCACCGAGGATTTGCCGACCCGTCGCGGGGCGGCGAGCAGTACATGGCCTCCCTTTTGAATTTGAGCCCAAATGGTTGCTTCTATCCGGGGGCGGGGGTAGTAATAATCACCAATGGCGGTGGGGCCGATGATGATTTTGGGATCTTTCCAATCTGCATTCATTTTGACTACAGGCTTGTGGTTAAAAATATTTGACAACAAAAATATAGTCAAATTTTAATAACAACAAATTTATTGTCAAAAATCACACCTGATGTAAAGCACTAAGCCGTGGCGTTCCCGCAGAGAGTACATGTGCTTAATGCATTTTGCCTGTTTCCTACGGGATACTTTGGAAAAAGGTGTTCAGGAATATTGGGTGGGACGATATGGAATGGAGGCAGATCAATCCTGATTTTGACACTTTTGTGCCTTAGTGCCAATGTAAACCCTTCCAAACAGAAAAACCACAGACGCCGGTTTGTGCAAAACCAAGGCTTCGCAAAATCTGAAAAGCGGGGCAGACAGAACGGTGGTCGGGCGTAGTTGCATGTAGCCGGACAAGTCAACGGCAACAACTTTCCTTGAAACCGGGGAGTGCCCCATAAAAATTTAAGTGTTCGAGCCGGCGCAGAGTGATCGACGCCTGTGGGAGGGCAAAGATAGGGAGAATTGGGGTATTGGTGTTTGGGTGTTTTGGGGTTTTGGTGATTTGGTTGGGGAGTGTGAGGGTGGAGAAATATTGTTGGGGAAAGAGGGCGGGTTTCTGAGCATTCGCCCTTAAAGACTTGGAAAATCTCCAAGTTGCCTATATCTTTGGGGTCTAACTACTTTGCCATGACTATCGAGCGTACGGCAGATGCCATCATCGTGAAACTGCCAACAAACATTAACATCGAAGAGATTCAGCGTTTTTTGAACTACCTTCGGTATAAAGAAATTGTTGCCAAGAGCAAGGCAACTCAGGAAGATATTGACAAACTCGCCAAAGAAGTTAACAAAAGCTGGTGGGAGAAAAATAAACATCGTTTTCTTCCAGGTGAATGAAAGTTGTTGTAGACAGTAATATTGTGTTTAGCGCTCAGTTTATTCCTTAACATCAGACTTTGGACTGGAGATAAAACGCTCATTGGAGGTTTGGCAAAAAAAGGATTCGCTAATTTCATTACCACCCAAGAAATGGTGCAATTCAGACTTTGAAATATAGCGTAAAGTGTTTTAATCGGAGCGGGCAGAGCGGCGCCTGTAGATGGGTAAGGATAGGGAGGTTTTGTGTTTTGATCTTGGGTGGGTAAAGAAGACCTCTGCCGAGGTCCAGAATGCGATCAAAAATTACCAACCCCAAAATATTCGAGATGGCTCATGCTGCAGTCTCACTCCCCTCCCAACGCCTTCACCGGATTCTCCAGCGCAGCCCGGATGCTTTGGAAACTCACCGTGAGCACCGCCACCAAAAGGGCCACCGCGCCGGCCAGCAAAAACCACCAGGCCTGCATGTCAATCCGGTAAGCAAAGTCCGACAACCATCTATCCATCAAATACCAGGCAACCGGGGTGGCAATGACCACGGCCAGCAACACCCATTTCAGGAAATCACGCACCAGCAAACTCGTAATACCTGCCACGCTGGCGCCCAGCGCTTTCCGGATCCCGATTTCCTTCACGCGTTGTTCGGCTGCAAAGGCCGCCAAACCAAATAAGCCCAGACAGGAAACCAATATAGACAACAAGGAAAACACATTGACCACCGAGGCCGTGCGCGCCTCTGTCTGATACAGTTTTTGCAGATAATCATCCACAAACTGGTACTGAAAGGCCGAATGCGGCATCACCTGTTTGAAAGCGCTTTCCAGTTGCGACATAGATTGGGGAATATCCCGGGTGTCCAGTTTTACCAGCAAAAACCGCCGGGTTTCTGTTTCGGCATTGTGAAA
Source organism: Saprospiraceae bacterium (assembly GCA_044347755.1). Taxonomy (GTDB): domain Bacteria; phylum Bacteroidota; class Bacteroidia; order Chitinophagales; family Saprospiraceae; genus M3007. The sequence goes on along the minus strand of JBIKUE010000026.1, from coordinate 16,057 downwards.
AGCATAGGCCGTAATGGGTTGGTGGAGTGTTTGCGCATGGAAGTTTTCCACCACACCCACCACATAGGCATTATCGCCCAGGTCGCAGGCTACTTTTTGTCCTATGATGGCTTCTGGCGTACTGCCCAGATATTTCACAGCTTTTTCATTGAGTACCACCTGTACCATGGTATCGCCGGGCTGCTTGGGCGGCAGAGTGGTTCCACTGATCAATGTCATACCCAATACTTTTTCAAATCCCGGAGCAACATGATTGGTCAACAGTTCGGCGCCTTCTTCATCGTGTGCGTCTTTGGTCAGGTTGCGTATGCTGACAGACTGTCCGGGAAATGCCTGTACCCGACAAACCGCCTTAACCGAATTTATTTGTTCGTAAGATTGGATCAGGGCGTTGATCTGGTCGCGACTTTCTGCAGCGATCGTGGTGACTGCCACTACTTGTTCCGGCTCAAAACCCAGTTTTTTCTGCTGAATAAACTGCATCTGCTCGTGCAACACCAGCGTTCCGAAAATCAACACCACTGATGCGGCGAACTGGGTAATCACCAACGTACGCCGGAACCATCCGGCGCCGGTGTTTTTGCGGAAACTGGTTTGCAGCAGGTTTTTGGGAGAAAACCCCGACAGGAAAAAGGCTGGATACGAGCCTGCGATCAACATGACTGCGCCGATAATGCCCAATGCCGACAAGCCGGTAGCGGGGGCGGTTAACATCCTGATCGACAGCTGTTGGTCGGCCATTTTGTTGAAAAACGGAATACCGATGCCCAGGAGAACCAAACCTAATGCCGCCGCAATCAGTGTGAGTATTGCTGCTTCGGTATAAAAACGCATCATCATCTGGCTGCCGGAAGCGCCCATGGTTTTATTGATTCCTACCTCCCGAAAGCGCAACTGGGCCTTTGCCGTGGACAGGTTCATGTAATTGAAACAGGCAATCAGCAACACAGCAAGGGCCAATACACCCAGAATGCCCACTTGTTTGGGGTCGCCCAGGCGATCGCAATAGTTACTGCGCATTTGTGCAGAAAACAAATGCACATCCCGAAGCGGTTGCAACCAAAGGGAAAAACGCTGGTCTGCTTTGGCTACGTTTTTATCCAGCAGGGCTGCCATTTGGGATTCTATATCGGCTCGTTTGGCTTCCGTCCGGAGCAGGATCCAGGTTTCAAAACTGGCATTGCTCCATACCATGCGGTTGTTGGCCCATTTGATGGTTTGGAAAGAGCCCAGCACCTTGGGATCCAGCGAGGAATTGGCTGGGAAGTCTTCAAATACGGCTTTGATCTCCAAAGGGTTCATCTGATCCACGCGAATGGTTTGGCCAACTACATGCGCCGTTCCAAAATAACGCAGGGCCGTTGATTTGCTGATAGCAGCCGTATTTGGCTGATTGAGTGCGCTGTACAGATCGCCGGCAACCGCTTTTACATCAAAAATATCGAAAAAACCCGGATCTGCCCAGAACAGTTGATCCTCCGTTATCCGGCGTTCATCAGCCTGTATGAAGGCCGTTCTGCCAAACTCGTGTTTCAGCAATCGGGCATATTGTTCCACACCCGATATTGCCTCTTTCATGGCCGGACCTACCACATTGGGAGCGTTAGACAACACTTCAGGCTGAGCAGGATCCCAAAAAGCGTTCACTGTTGCCCGGTATATCCTGTCTGTTTTGCTGTGGAAACGGTCGAAATTCCATTCCTGCTGAACGAACAAGAATAACAGCAGGGAAACTGCCAGCCCAAGCGCCAGTCCAAAAACATTCAGGCCGGTAAACAAGGGCTGCTTGAGCAAATTGCGGAGGGAGAGTTTTATGTAGTTCTGGATCATAGCTTGGGTGGGTGAGGGTTTTACCGCTAAGTTCGCGAAATTTACTGTCGGGGTGACTGGCAGTCACCCCGACAGTAAATTTCGCGAACTTAGCGGTGAACTGTTATTCGCTTCTCAACGACTTTACCGGATTTTCCAGTGCAGCCTTCATACTCTGGTAGCTCACGGTGAGGAACGCGATGGTTAGAGCAAACAAACCAACTGCCGGAAAAATCCACCAGGGGAATTCGATATGGTAGGCAAAATCGGCCAGCCATTCTTTCATGAAATAATACGCCATTGGCGAGGCAATGAGCAGTGCGATGAGCACCATTTTCAGGAAATCCTTGCTGAGCAGGGTAACCACAGAGACTACACTGGCGCCAAGGGTTTTTCGGATGCCGATTTCTTTGGTGCGCTGAGCCGCTGCAAAAGCAGCCAAACCAAACAAGCCGAGGCAGGATATGCACAGTGCAAGGCCAGTAAACAGGCCGGTCAGTTGCGCTACCCTGGCTTCGGATTGGTAAAGGTCGTTATACATCTCATCCAGAAAGTGGTACTTAAACACCTTGTTCGGATAAAGCCTTTGGTAAAACTGTCGGGCTGCCGCGATAGCTTGTGCCGCCTGTGCACCGGAGGTTTTTACATGTAACACATAGCAGCCTGGGGAGGAAGAGAAGATCATTGGCTCAATGCGGTTGTGCAACGATTTGAAATGAAAATCCTTGCAAACGCCAACGATGGCGCCGCGATAGCCTCCGTGCTCGATCCATTTGCCCAGGGGAGAGCCCTGGAACTGCATCATTTTGACTGCCGATTCGTTGAGTACAAAAGAAAGAGAATCCACCTGGCCGGGCTGGAACCAGCGACCCTCCGCCAATTCCAGGTTGAAGAACGCCGGGAAGTCGGAATCCACATTGATCTGCCACAAATCCGAGGGTTGATCCGGGGTTTTGCCTTCCCACTTGTCGCCGCTGCACTGACTGCCCAAATCCACAAAAGGGTTGTCGCTGCAGGCTACACCCAACACTCTGGGTTGTTGCATCAGCTCGGATTTGAGCTGGGCTGCCCGTTCATCCGGAGTGAAAAACATGAAAGTATGTTCCCGGTCAAAACCGAGTTTTTTCTCCTGGGTAAACTGCAGTTGCTTAAAAATGAGCACAGAACAAATGCCCAGGCCGATAGAGAATACAAACTGACTGGTGACCAGCGATTTTCTGAGCCAATGGGTGCCGGAGCCCGGCACTTCACCCTTCAGGGCGGTGACGGGTTTGAAGCGACTCATCTGAAGGGCAGGCTGTAACCCGCTGGCCAGCCAGGCTAACAGGGCCGTACCGCCAATAGTTACCAGGGTCTGCGTGCCGAACAACTGACTCAGGGTAAAGGATTTGCCGCCTATTTTTTCAAAAGCCGGCAAACCGGCATACGCCAACATGGCAGCTATCAGGGTGGCGCACATCACGGTAATGCCGGATTCGAGCATCGACTGGCCAAACAAATGCCCCTTGCTCGCTCCAATGGCCTGCCGTATACCCACCATGCGCGCACGCCCAACCGTGCGTGCCATGGTCAGGTTCACATAGTTGATACACGCAATAAGCAACACCAGCAGTCCGATCAAACCCACTACCCGTACTGTCATCAGACTCCCGTAATCACCCCAGCGCAAAAATCCTGAGTAAAAATGAATGTCGCGCACGTTTTGCAGGGCGTAATAAAAAGCTTCATCCCCGCTGCGCTCTTTACTGGCAATGACAGAAAACTGCTCTGCTACTTTTACCGGGTCGGCATCGGGCCTGAGCAGCACCCAGGTGGGGAAGTTGATCTGTCCCCATCGGAAGGCATTTTGAGGGTTTCGGGTAAATTTCAGTGCGTTGGTTTCCCAGGATAAAAGGGCGTCGAATTGTATGCTGGAATTAGAGGGCAGGTCTTTCAATACGGCCCCCACCTGATAATCTCCTTTGGTGGGGTGGTGGACAGTGGCGCCGAGATCCGGGATTTTGCCAAACAATTGCAAGGCAGCAGACTCCGTGAGGATAAGGTTTCCTGGCTGCGACAGGGCGGTTTGGGCATTTCCCAGCAGGAAGGGATACTGAAAGATCTGGAAAAAGCCCTGTTCTGCCAGCATCACGTCTTCAAGTTCAGTCTGATTAGGACCCACCATAAAAGTCTGTGGCGCCAGATTCCAGGTTCGGACGATCTGTTCAATACCCGGAACCGTACTGCGCGCCTCTTCTGCCAGAGGCGCCGAGCAGGCAGAAGTGTATTCCCGATCTTCACCAAACTTCCAGTTGGTAAGCACCCGGTATATCCGCTCGCCATTGGGGTGCATGTGGTCAAACGTCAGTTCATCTCCTGCCCAAAGAAACATAAACACGGCCGCCGCCATGCCAATGGCCAAACCGGTCAAATTGAGCAGCGTGTAGAACCGGTCGCGCCAGAGCAAACGAATGGAAGTTTTGAAGAGGTTCTGAAACATAGCTTAATATCAGGTAAAAGTTGTTGCCCGGAAGTTGCTATCATCTGCGCTATTGGGAATCTTCTTTAAGCCAAATGCTGCGCCAAAAACATAAGCAACTGTTTTTCAACATTTTACAATTGTATTAGTGCCTAACAAAATGTCCGAACCCGAACGGATATGTTCGAATTCGGACAATGAGAAGTGGATATTTCCATGTGAGCCTTACTGCCCCCAGGTGCCTTCTTTTTCGTTTTTGAATTGGCCGATTTTTTGCCCGTCCAGCACATACACACAGGTGACAAATCCATCCGGTTCGTGTTCTTCTGTCTCCTTTTTTTCCAAGATGTAAGGGAAGGAGATACGGATACTGGGGGAATGGGCGTCGGCCTTTTGCCTGGCCTGATCCGGGTGTTTGACCAATTCGAATCCTATGAGTTTGCCTTCTTCCAGGTGTGCGCCGGCGGGCAGGTTCTGCCGGGCCCATTCAGAGGCTTTTTCAAAAGCCTGGTCGGTAATGGCTTGTCCGCGGAGTGAAACTGTGTTGATGTCCCAGTTCCAGGATTCAGCTTTGATATCTCTCCATAAAATGGAAAGCGAGAGGATCTCATTGTCCTGTTGCCAGCCATTTTCGGTAATGAAATGCCCGGCTGGTATGATGTTCTTTAGCTTGGTTTGATAGGCCGCGGGTTCCATGATCTGCCAATACAAGGTATACCCGTCTGTTTTTATCCATTGGTTCATTACCTGTAGCACAGCTTTTTTAAACTTCTCCCTTTCCTCCGAACCTGGCTCCGCATAATACTGAATGAAAATATTCAAATGGTGCACGCCAACTGCCACTTTTTCCAGGCCGGCAGAGGCAAAAAGCTGGTACAATTCGGTGGATTTTCGGTAGCCTTCCCGGGCATAGGCCAATTGATCCTCGATGTATGGTTTGTCCAATCCCAGATTTGCGCTGTCCTTTTCCCAATCGAGCAGGAACTGAATGTCCTGATTCTGTTGGTCCGCTACCAGGGCCTGTTTCTCCCCTTTGAACTGTGCCATGACGTCCAGCATTTTAAGGTTGGAATCCAGCACCTGCAATTGTCCGGGCATGTTTTTCTCCAGCCAGTCGCCCAGATTTTTGGGGTCGCCTTTTTTTCGGAAACAGGCGGTGAGGGCAAAAACGCCGATGGAGAAAAGCCCGGTTAGAAGTAGGAGTATTTTTTTGAGTTTCATCATGCGTAAAAAGTGATCACATTGGAACCAATGATATAGCTGCCGGCGCCGGAAATTTTATCCGCTACCACCTGTTCACCTACGAAATGCAGCACCTGCTCCCGCAAAAGAAGCGGGATTCCTGTACGCTCCTCCCATTGTTCGACGGTTGGTATATCCAGTATTACCAACGCATCGCCGCCGGCAAATTCCCACCACATGTCAAATTGTTTGTCGCCTGCCTCATACCAGATGGTTCCACCCCGGCCCTCGTCGGAGTAGCGCAGACGCTGACCTTCCGAGGGGTAGTTTCGCTTTTTGGCAGCTTCTCGGTAGGGTGCAACGCGTTTGATGAGTTCCTGTATTTGTTTGATAAAACGCATAGGCACATCGAGCCAATAGGCTATTTCTTCGGGTGATTTGCCGTTTTCCAGATGTTTGCGCACGAGGTTGCGCAATAATTCTGTTTGGGCAGCTTCGTGAAACTGTTTTTGGCCTTTGGCAAAAAACTGGTTGACCAGTGATTCTGCTTCGTCCTCCAGTTTTTTTCGTTCGGCACGAGTGGCATCCATTTCTTTTTCCAGTTTGCCACGTTCCTTTTCCAGTGCCGCATTGGCTTTGTCGACACCTTTTAACCCATCGCGGGTCATTTGTTCCATTGCTTTTGCCAGCTGTTTTTGCTGCTCTGTCACCATGGCCGTCAGGCGTTTTTGCACCTCGGCGTCAATTCGGGTTTCTTCGTCAGATTTGGCCATATCAGAATCGGAAATAAACAATGATGGTAAACAAAATGAGAAACAAAACAGCTTTGGTGGTGCCATTTACATACACCGCACCAACGCCGGGGCTCTGCTCGCTGTGCGCGCTTAGTCCGGTTTTCAAAAAAATATGCGCACCCAACAATCCGGCGATCCAAATGCGGATGATGAGCCCGGTTTGTTCCACAAAAGGTACACGTAACAGGAGAAATGTCAGCACCAATATCGGCGCCATCCACAAGTGCAAATTCTCCAAAAGTCGGTTGAAGCGATGCGGTGGTGTGGCGTTTTGCCTTCCAATTTGATAGATAATGACCCAGGCAATGAACCAGATCAGTTCCGGTCCGACCAGGTAAGAGAGCAGAGTGTACATTTCGTTGTATTAGGTATGGATCATTTTACAGACAGTTCCTTGATTAATTTCAATAGCGCTTCCCGGTTGCCGGCCCGGGTTATGAAGGCAGGCAACCGGCTCAGCATGGCGCTGTTTTTTTTGATGGTATTTCGGGGAGCAATACCTCGTTCGCGGTGTTTGGCTGCTATATAATGCTCCAGGATTTCCAGATGTTCATAGTGGAAGGCCCAGAACAACTCCTCCCGAAATTCGGCCTGTAACCAAAGGGGAAGGCCATAAACAGCGTCGGTCATCCGACCCTCGTGTTGGGCATGCCGGGTAATGTGCGCTTCATATTCGCACGCATCACCACATTGATCGCAACGCATGGCCAGTTTTTTCCAAAGCCCGTTCCAGGGGGAGCTGCGTTGCATCGGGTGGTGACATTCCCGGCATTTTACCGAAACATAAGCAGTGGCAGAACCATACCAGTGCCCGGGTATTTCGGTGTGAAAACAACTGGTGCAAACCAGCTTTTGCCCTTCTTCCCTGATTTTTACCAGCGCTTTTCCGGCACACTTTGGGCAAGCCACTACATAATGTGTAGCCAGATCGAACAAGGATACTCCGGGGTCTGCGTAACGATGCATAGAGGGGTTTGAAAGGTTTGATGGTTTTGATGGTTTTGAATGTACCGGCGGGTTTAGCCGCCGCTTTGGGTGGATTTCATATCAACGCATATCAGGTTTAAAGATAACAAAAGCCAAAATCATCAACCCATACCCTAGAATCGGGATAGCGGGGATCCAGGCCATGATGGCACCAATTTTAGGACTGCCGTGGGTGTGCAAATAGTAACTGAAGCCAACCCAGGCCATGAGTCCCATGGTTACCAAACTCAAAAGACCATTGCTGGAACTACTATATGAGGTGAAATAATCCTTGTACATAAAGTACAGGGCAACCACAATGGCAATGACATCCGCCGCGATGGCGATTTTAAAAGCTAGACTCATGATTTGTTTGTTTTATTTAGCAACCTTTAACCAGTAATCTAACAACTCCTCCGCATTTAGCGGCTTTTTTTCGACATCCGTTTTTTCATTCAGGGCTGCACGCAACGCCTTCATGGAGGGCCTGAAATCAACACCTTTGTCAGAAAATTTATCAACCGTGCGCACCACCCGCTCTGTTTCCCACTGAAAACGTTCCGGATAAAAATGCGAAGGATGGGAGCTGCGGCGAATACTTTCCCGGAATTGCTCTGCTTGCTGACCAATTCCGGTTTCTATGGCCTGAGGAAACAATTCCGGATTATCTACATTATTGGAAGCCAGGTAATTAAACGCTTCTGAAGCATAGCCGGTTCCCAGAATACGAATAAGCTCCTGCTGCCAATTGGGATGGGTTTTAACCTTGGCAATGGCTCGTTGCCGCACTTCCGGATCCTGGTTGGCATCGGTCATAACCAGGATAAAAACCATGTTTTTCTGCACATCGCAGGAATCTATTTCATCCAGCATACGCTGTTGGTTTTTGTCCTGAAATGCTATTTCATCCTGTACGTGCGCCTGCGCGTTTTCGTTGCTGAGTTGCATCCAGGCACGAACGGCCAGTACATTGATCACCAGTCCCAACCAGAAACTGATTTTTACAGGCCATTGGCAAACAGATGCCGGCATGGCATTGCGCAGGCCGTCGTTCAGCAAAATGACGCCGGAAACCAGCAATAAAACAGGAATCAATATAGGTGCAAAACCGGAAAAGTAGCGCACCATGATTGCAGATGTACCAGGCTCCTCCCGGAATAAAGCAGCTAATGCAGCAGCCACTACGGTTGAAACTAACCCAAACAGCAACAGCAAATATCTGGCGGCAGTATTAGCACTCAACCAATCGAATCCTCCCCGGCTGGCGATGATGAGAGAAACAACGAGTAAAATACCGAGAAAGGCCAGGAAGAACAGCATTACTCCCCAGCCATACCCGGCAGCATAATCGCCGCCGCGGGCCTGATTGGGCGCCAATAAGGCTGAAGAAAATAATAGAAACAGCAGGCCGCCAATGGCCAACAGAAGATTGCCAACTATGGTCATGTTAAGGAGTCATGGGTTTTTCGGAACAAAAGTGCAGGATTTACCCCTTACTCTTCCAGAAAAAACTCTACCCTTCTGTTTTTTTCGTTGGGAACATCCTTGGCCTCCAATACCAGTGGCCGCGTATCGCCGAATCCAATGGTGGTTATACGTTTGATATCAATGCCTTGTCTGATCAGATAATCTGCCACACTTTGAGCCCGTTCCTTTGATAAAGTCAGGTTCTTTTCGGCATTCCCTACTCTATCCGTATGCCCCTCTACCCGGAGTTTATACTTGGGGTTTCGTTTCAAAAATCCGGCCAGACGGTTCAGCTCAGGCTCTGATTCCGGCAGGAGAATGCTTTTGCTTTTGACAAACAGTACATTTTTGGGCAGGTATCTTTCCAGTGTATCTTTCGGTACAACTGCCAGGCGAGGCTTTGCCGTTGCTGCAGATTTGGACGGAGCTGGTTTGGGAGCAATAGTGAGCGGTTTGGCGTTCAGCCCTGAAACTTGTGGTGGATTGGGTAGTTTAATAAATGAAGGATCTATCGGGTGTTCGTTATACCCTAACAATCCCTTAAAAACAGGCTCTTCACTCGGAAGCTGCCAGAAAAGGGTGATTTCACCTTCAAACAAAGCATTGAAATATTCCACTTCCAATAAGTACTCCCTTCCGGCCTGGAGCTGAATTTCTCCTGTAAACTGCCCCACATCGTGCAAATCCCAGGCATCAATGAGCACCTGACCATTCAGTTTCACCCGAATACCATCATCCACGTGCGCACGAAACATGTATTTCCCGGATTCCGGCGCTTTGAGGAAACCTTTCCAACGAATAGAATAAACATGCGGATCCAAACCGGGTACCGGTGGCACATTGTTCCAGACAAAATGAATCTGGGCATCTGTGCGTGTCAGCACTTTTTGATCAAAATTCCTGCCGTTGAAATATTCGGCCTGGAAACCCTGTTGGGCCTGGCTAAATGTGGGCGCAAGTCCCAACAAAAGCAAAAGGAGCTTGTTTTTATTCTTCATAGCTTAAAATACATCTGACACCCAAATAGTGTTCAGAGGTTACAGAGAAGCAAAATGACCGATAATTCAGGAAAAGAAAGGTCATTTCCGACCGGTATAAGCTCTGCATCGACAAACCAACTGATCATCTATGATCGCGGCAGTATGTCTTTCCTGTAGGGTAATTGTTGTAATTTTGCACCCGCTCGTAAACGCAACGCATGAAACAAAAAATTGAGATCCTGGCTCCGGCCAAAAACCTGTACCAGGGCATGGCAGCCGTGAATGCCGGGGCAGACGCTGTGTACATGGGGGCACATATGTTTGGTGCGCGCACGAATGCCACCAACTCCATTGAAGACATAGCTGAAATGGCACGGTATGCTCACCTGTTCAAAGCAAAGGTGCTGGTTACCGTCAATACCATTTTATACGAAAACGAACTGGAAGCTTGTCGCCAGCTTATCTGGGATCTATACCGGGTTGGCGTGGATGCCATCATTGTGCAGGATATGGCCATTCTGGAAATGGATCTGCCTCCTATTGCCATTCATGCCAGCACCCAGGCCAATAACCGCGATGCCGCTCATGTAAAATTCCTGGCCGATGCCGGAATCAAACGGGTGGTGCTGGCCCGGGAGTTAAATATCGATCAGATCCGCGACATCCATAAGGCCACCAATGTGGAGCTGGAATTTTTCGTTACAGGCGCCCTGTGCGTATCCTTTAGTGGCAACTGCTACATGAGCGTGGCCAATGGAGAACGCTCTGCCAACCGAGGCTCCTGCGCCCAAAACTGCCGGTTACCTTACCGCCTGATCGATGGCAAAGGAGAAACCTTGATAGAAAGCAGTCACTTGCTTTCTATTAAAGATCTGGATCTGAGCGATGAACTACCCAACCTGATTGAAGCAGGTATTTCTTCCTTCAAAATTGAAGGCCGATTGAAGGATATCGTTTATGTAAAAAACAATACTTCCTATCTGCGCAAACGGCTCGATGCTTTTCTGGAAGCACATCCGGATACATACGAAAAGGCATCTTCCGGCAGGACCTTTTTTAATTACGAGCCGGAGTTGGACCGCAGTTTCAACCGGGGTTATACCGATTATTTTTTCAATCACCGAAAGGAAAAAATTGGCTCCTGGGAAAGTCCAAAATCCAAAGGACAATACATTGGCAAGTTGTTGGATATCAAGGCAAACGGTTACAGAATTGAAAATTATGAACTGCTCAATAATGGCGACGGGCTCTATTTTATCAACGAGGACGGCTTAGCCGATGGCGCTTTGGTCAATATCATTGTAAATGACCTGGTGATTCCCAATGAAATGAAAGCCCTGGCGCCAGGTACAGAGATCTACCGGAATCTCGACGCAGAGTTTAACCGGATGATCGAAAATGAAAACAGTGCCGTCCGTAAAATAGGCGTAACCATGCGGTTTGCAGAAACTGCGCATGGCTTTAGTTTGCAGGTAACCGACGAAGACGGACATACCTGTACGGTGCAACAGGACATGCCCAAGGAACCTGCGAAAAATGCGGAAGGGCTGTTGGACAACATCAAAAAGAACCTGGCTAAAACCGGGAATACCCCTTTTACAACAGATGCCGTAGAGGTGGAGTTTTCACAGGCCTGGTTCCTGCCCAATTCTAAAGTAAATGAAATTCGTAGAATTGCTCTCGAACAACTGGCGGAAACTCGTATAAAGGAATACCACAGGGAAGAAATACCCATCGTCAAAACAGAGCATCCCTACCCTGTTAAATCTTTGGACTACACCTTTAATGTTTCCAATACCATGGCCCGGGCGTTTTATCACCGCCACGGTGTAACCGATATAGAAAAAGCCTTTGAATTGCAGTGGGATCCTGGAAAATCCCGGGTAATGGTAACCAAGTACTGCGTCAAATACGAACTGGGGAAGTGTCCGCGCTATCAGCGCGAGACAATGGGCGAAAAGCTCGCCGAACCGCTCACCTTAAAGCATGGCGAAGTAGAGTACAAGTTGAAATTCAACTGCAAGCCATGCGAAATGGAGATTTGGGAAAAGGATGCGGAGTTTGTGATTGAGGAGGAGGATTGATCTTTACCGGGGCGCGGAGGGGTTGGTATGCAGCGTCGGAGAGGTTTTAAACCTCTCCAATTCACTAAACCTCCTGCGAAAGTGTACTAATTTTTAATGAATTTTCCACTTAAAACCCTGTCTTTCGTTTGAAGATTTACATAGTATAGTCCGGGTGGATACCCTTGAACATCTATTGATACTTCTTCTTGAGATTCGGGAAGTTGGTTTTGCGACATCATCTGCCCCGTGGCATTGAAAACCTGCAGATACCCAACATTGCCTGCAACCTGAAGGCGTAATCTGTCTGATACCGGATTGGGCCAAAGGATTAACCCTCCCTTTTCTCCATGCACAGAGACGGTACTCACCGCTTTTACCTCCACATCCTTGCACTCCCAATCACAGGTATTGGCATTACAAACTGTTAAACAAACCTGATAGATACCAGGAGCCGTATATGTGTGTACAGGGTTAATTTCCTGACTCATTGCTCCTCCATCCCCAAAATCCCAGAACCAAACAGCTGGCTCAAAGTAGGAGAGATCTGTAAACTCAATCTTTAATGGGGAGAGCGTATCTGTAGACTCCCAGCGAAAAAAGGCAACGCACAAATTATCCCAGCCAAGTGTGTCGCAGCTGCTGCTGTCTATGGGGCCAAGACGGTAATTGGGATATAATGGCATTAGATTGTTATTGACCGTGGGCAATTCTAAGTCGTGCTGCCGAAAGTCACAAGCCAAACCTGGTTTGTCTGGTGCATGAATGGTATGATAATAGTTAATTCCACTAGTGCAGCACATGTAGATTTTGTTGTTGGGCGCCAGTGCCATGGCATTAAAGGCACCTGAAAACCCAAAGGGCGATACAAATCCATCATAAACTCCAATCAATTGGGCGGATGCAGATATGTCACTTGCCCATAAATCATATTGGTATAATTTGATCTGCCTGGATTGCAAATACAGAAACCTGGAATTGGGCGAAATCGCAATCCATGGAGAATATTCGATGCTATCCGGCATACTGATTGTTTGTACATTTGAAAAGGTACCAGAGCACCGGTCGAAGTCGTAGAGGTAAATTTTTGGAACTGAAACATGTGAAATAGTCATCCGTGCAAACTTTTTCCCATCTGGAGACATTACAATGTTCAGACCGAATTTTTCATATTGCGCAGCCTCCGCGTTTTCCCAATCGTGTACAAAGGGCCCTTTGATGGAGTCTGGGGTCAGAAGATACAAGTTATAGATATTGACTTTTTCCTGAGGAATTATTATCCACCAATCCTGACCATTGCCATGTTTCACAGCAGTCATAGCCCACTCTTTGAGTACCGGGCCTCGTAACACCTGGTTTTTCCGAATTACCTTGCCTTTCCCATTGTTGAAATTCATATCTACTTCAGAATACAAAATCTTTCCTTGTGATATATCAGATTCAATGGTATGGTGAAAATAAACATATCGGTTTAGATACCCTGGGCGAGGAAGTATCATCATATTTTGATAGGAATCGTAACCATATATATTGTTATCGCATTCGATACTTTGATAAGGACCCGGGCTCAGATCATCCCCATTTTCCATGACCTCATTATTGAAATTGGCAATTTTACATCCGTTGCTATAAAATTGTAGCTTCCCGTCCATATCTGAGATACTGCAAGGCATATTGAACCCAAACTGAAAGGGCAAAGCAAAATGCTCGAGTACGGGGTATCCGGTACTGAAATCAATCTTTGTGCCGCCAAAATTTATATCAAAGGTTCCATAACCAGTTACCCAGTTGTAATCGTATTTGCCCTGAGCATTGCAGAAAACTGGCAGTATGAAAACAATGAGTATTTGCGATATTTTTTGCATTGTTAGAAGAAAATTTAGCCATCAGCTTGAAGCATCAAGCTGATGGCTGGTTAAAAGGAAAAGTTATCTTAAGACAACGAATTTGCTGCTTGAAGAAAATTCTCCAGTAGCATTTTTACAGGCAAGAATGTAAACCCCATTGCTCAATTGCTCTACTGAGATATTGAGTACTTGTAGTTTTTCATGGACAACTTGCTGTTGAACAACTCTACCTGATACATCCAAAATCGAAATATTGCCAACAAAGGGTGAATTAAAGTGAACACTTAGATTCGATGTGCATGGATTTGGAGAGAGAGAAAATTCACTGGCTTGCTGTGTTATATTCCTTTCTTCAACTGGCGGACAACCACTGTCATCACCATGCTCTACCCAATAATGCGCTCCGGATTCAGGCGGTAGCATGGATGCAGCTCTTCCCTTAGTACGCCCGGCAATTTGGACACACTGCTGAGAAATAGCGAAAAGCGCTAAAGAGTCTTGCTGTGACATTGCTAACCCTCGTGCTTGACTAATTGCTATTGCATTGATCACTTTTTGATTTTGTTCAAATACTTGATTAGCGGGCAAAGCATTGTTAAGCACCTCAAGGGCATTAAGAATTGGCTCTTTTGCGCTTGAATTTTGCTCTAAAAGGTAATTGCGCTGATTTGAGAGTATCGTTAGCTCATTCAACAGAGTTGCACGACTTGTCATCAAGCCGGCAGGTATGGTGGAAGTGTCGCTAACCAACGCATCTAATGCGCTTATCTGAGCTTGCACTCCTTGAATACTAATATCCAAATTTTTCAGAGTAGTCTGCGAACTGGCTGTTGTAACTGACAAGGCGTTCATTAATGAATCAAATCGAGCAAAAAGCATAGAAGAGCTTTGACTATACGCATTTTTAAACGCCAACATATCACCAGTTGCCAACAATGGATACCGCATTAATTTTGAAATAAGCGACCTCGTATCCTGCCATTCACTTAAACTAGATGGTGTTTGAGGTACTGGGTATGTTGTCCGAACCCATTCGTCATATTCATCTATATTTGGGACTATATTCCCACTGCAATCCGGAGCTTGTAGGCACTGAAACGGTTTAAACCACGCCGCGCCTCCAGGAAATCGATCTGTGGGCACTTTGTTAGGATCATTCATGTCAGGAACAAAAAATTCACTAAAACCTACATTCCCCAGGATATATGCTGTTTCTGAACTTGGTCCAGGATATGACGGCATTGTCCAAGTATTATCACTACAAGTTTGGTCTCCAATCCTGCCCCATTGGCCATCTCCAGCGTGAATTTCTAAGCCACGACTAAAAAAACCACCTCCCGGGCTACAATCATGGTTTCCTATTGAGTTCAGAGCAAATGTTGAAGAACCATTGTTCCCTATAAAATGAAATCCTTTATAGGTTAAATCGGTTGAGTTGTTACATATTGTCCACGGTCCTGCATTTACAGCATGGACAGCGCAGCAACCATTGTCTGCGACTCCGTTTCCAGTGATCCTATTTCCGGAAAACAGGTTCCCTTTTCCTACGGCATCACTACTAGAACTTGTAAGAAAAAATGCCCACCTGAAATCACCCGTACTAAATGTATTTGTGCTTGTAATTATATTCCGAGTTACTATGAAGTTTTCGGCAGAACTTAGAAAGATACTAACAAAATTTTTATCACCACCAATACCAACGTTTATTATGTTTGAATCAATTAGTATTTTGTCACGTGTGGAAGGGAAACCTGCAACATAAATAGCGCCCCATCCTTTATTATTAGCTAACTCTATTCGGTTTCGCTTAATTGTATTACGAAATTGATCGTCTTGTCCAGTGGTTGTACGATCTAATTTTATTCCGTACTTAGGAGATGCTGTGCCTCTTATACGGATTATATTGTCAAAAACATGAATCTCCTCGAGATTTTTGTTTATTAATGCTGAAATATTATCTTCTTTACAGCTATCCAGTAAACAATGAAACACCTTCAAACTAGACCGTTCTGTGTAAATATCTTTCCCGTTCAATGAAGTATTGGTGGTAAGCCCTGCGTCTACTCCCCTAACTGTGACATTGCTGGAAGAATTTGCAGAAACGCCTATACCGTTATTATTAAAGGTTGAAAGGCCAACGGTTACCGTTGACTTTGAGAGCTTTATTCCAAAATTTTGTTTCCTAAAGACATTTCTATAGGCCGGTACGTTGTCCGTTCGTCCTATCACTGCCGAGCAATTAATTAGTTCTATTCCCGCAGAAGCGAATGGTAACACTGAACCGTTTAATGGAGAGGTACAATCGAATGTGTTGGCGGCTACTATTGCATTGACTGCAACATTTTCGGCAAACAAGCCTTTGTTATGGCTTTGTTGCATGAATCCCCGAGGATCGGGTAATTTTCAGGAAGAAAAGTGAGCCAGCAAGCGTATTTTTGAGTTACAAAGCTTAAAAAACGACTTCCTGGCCCATGACAAAGATAGATTCAAT
>JBIKUE010000228.1:0-3731 GCA_044347755.1 Saprospiraceae bacterium | reverse complement strand
ATGACCGACGCGTACCGCACCATTGCCGCAGCCAGCACCGGAGAATTCAAAGATCGGGGCAGCAAATTCCTCGCTTTTGCCTGGCCTGTACAATCAGAAGCGGACGCCCTTGCCCATCTGGAGGTGCTGCGAAAAGAGCATTTCAAAGCCAACCATCATTGTTTTGCCTGGCGCCTGGGCCCTGATGGCAGTCGGTTTCGGGCTAACGACGACGGGGAGCCGAGCGGAACGGCCGGACGCCCAATACTGGGGCAGATAGATGCTTTTCAACTCACCGATGTACTGGTTGTAGTGGTGCGCTATTTTGGCGGCACTTTGCTCGGGGCCTCCGGTCTCATCCAGGCCTACCGGGAGGCTACTGCTGAAGCACTGCGCCATGCAGAAATCAAAGAATGCCTGGTAAAAGATCATTTTCTGCTGGATTTCGACTACGCCCTTATGCCCGATATTATGAATGCGATCAAAAAACTCGATCTGGAAGTGCTTCAACAGGTCTTCGAAGACCGCGGTAGCATAGAAATAGCGATTCGGAAAAGCGAAACAAAAAGCACAATGCTCCGTTTCAAAGCCCAGATCTGGAAAGTGAGCGAAGAAGAAGCCGCCGGAATAGAGTGGCCGGGAGGGATGAAGGTGGAGGGTTTGTGAGGTTTATGGGGGTTTATGTGGTTTATGGGCATCATTTTTGCTTTTCAGGGTGAAATCATACGCGTTGCGCGAAAACTTGATTTAAAAACTTCGGCTTATCGGAAGTTTGGCCTTTGGAATGCCTGATAATGAACTTTGTGTGACGTAAAGGCACAGTTTTTCTGGTCATTAGTGGTGAACCAATTTAGTAACTGAAAAACTGAAGTGATGATTTTGGGGTTTGATTAGGCGTTTAGAGTGCGTTATGCGGGACATAATAAGCGATAAACAACGAAATCAGGCGCCAAAAGCAACCTTCAGTTTTTTAGGGACTAAGTTGGTTCACCACTAGATCCAGGTTCAATATCTTTCATCCATCGTCCAACGTCTCATATCACACACAAAATATGAAAATTAAACTCATTTTACTGTTTTTGTTGCCAGGCATTGTTTTATCGGCACAATCAGATCCAGCCCCAACTGCTCCGCCCCCAGCAATCCCGGCATATACACCCGGAGCAAACAAAGAGAAACCAGGCAGACAGTTTCCATTAGAAAATGACGGTACTGCTTTTGCAAAGGGCATTACTGCCGCTGACCTGAAATCGCTGGTGTATGCACTGGCCTCTGATTCCATGCAGGGCCGGGAAACCGGAGAACCAGGACAAAAAATTGCAGCCCAATTTATTGCCAAACAATTTAAGGAAATCGGACTTCCACCGAAAGGTGATAAAGGGTACTTCCAGAAAATACTGCTCCAAAGCCTTACCTGGAAAGATATCGGATTAACCGTTGGTGGACAATCCTTTTCCAATCGCAAAGATTTTTACGTTTATCCGGCGTTCAATCCTGACAAACCGCTTACGGAATTTAAGGAATTGCTGTTTATTGGCTACGGCATTGAAGATCCCAAATACAATGACTACGGCAAAGCTGAAGTAGCGGGTAAAGTGGTGATCTTTTATGACGGCGAACCTCTGGATAAAGACGGAAAATCAATGATTACCGGTTCAGAATTCCGGTCTAACTGGAGTGTTGATTGGCGCAAAAAGGTGCTGCTAGCCAAAGAAAAAGGCGCAACTGCTGTGTTCATTATTGATCCGGCATTTGATGAAAACCTGAAGAAAAACCGGAAAGCCATCGGTACCAATGGCTGGAAACCGGTAGGCACTTCGGCAGAATCTATGTCGAACGAATTCATCCCGAATGTTTTCGTTTCTCCGGCAACCGCTAAGGCTATTCTGGGCGACAAGGCGTCCAAGGTAGAGAATGAACTATCAGACCTGAAAGAAGGAGACAAGTTCAAACCCGTAAAAGTGAAAGCGAAAGTTGAATTGCGTTTGGATAAAAATGCAGAATCATTGGAAGGCTCAAACGTACTGGCGGTGATTGAAGGTACTGATGAAAAACTCAAAAAAGAGTTTGTGTTCGTTACGGCGCACTACGATCACCTTGGCATGGCAGACAGCACCGTGATTTATTATGGCGCTGATGACAACGCCTCAGGAACATCCGGCGTCATTGAAATTGCACGTGCTTTTGCTGAAGCTAAAAAACAGGGGGTTGGCCCCAAACGCACCGTAGTGTGCATGTTGGTAAGCGGTGAGGAAAAAGGACTGCTGGGCTCTAAATATTATACGGAATTCCCATTGTTCCCGCTGGATAAAACGATCGTGGATATCAACATTGATATGATCGGCCGGATTGATGATCGGCACAAGGACAATCCAAACTACATTTATGTAATTGGCTCTGACCGCATCAGTACGCATCTGCACGACATCAACGAGATGGTGAACAGCGAGCAAACCAAGCTGGAACTTGATTATAAATACAACTCCAAGGACGACCCAAACCACTATTACGAGCGTTCAGATCACTACAATTTTGCTGAAAAGGGTATTCCGGTTGTTTTCTACTTCAACGGCGTTCATCCTGATTATCACCGCCCCACCGATACCGCCGATAAGCTCAATTATGAGGTAATGGCCAAACGCGCGCAGTTGGCATTCTTTGTGGCGTGGGAAGCCGCCAACCGCAAAGAACGGATTGTACCGAATGTGAAGCAGGAGAAAAAGAAAACAGACTAGTAAATTGTACCACGAAAGCGCAAAGGCGCGACCACACAAAGAATTTTCGCGAGGAGATGCATACTTCTTCCAAATTCGTTTCTTCGTGTGGTCGCGCCTTTGCGTCTTTGGGCTTTTCCGTCCAATATGAACTTCTTTAAAAAAACAGTTGCGGCCTTCCGGGAAGAACCCACACCGGCTCCCATGGTAGAACGTTTTACCATTTATTCTACCCAACTGGAGAAGGAGTACATCATTGATGCATACCTTCCCGGAAATCACAGAAAAAGCCAAAAAGAGAAATATCCTTTCGTTTTATTCAACGACGGCCAGGATTTGCCGCGCATGGATTTTGAAAACATCCTGAAAAAACGATCTGAAGAGCCGGAGATAACGCCTTGTCTGATTTTTGGCATTCATTGCAATGAACGCCGTATCAAGGAATATGGCACTGCCCGCCAACCTGATTACAAAGGCCGCGGTCATTTGGCGCCAGCATACACCCGATTTATTCTGGAGGAATTATTACCTCATTTAAGACTTCGTTTTCCGCTATCCAATGCCCCGGAATCCTGCGGCATCGCCGGCTTTTCTCTGGGTGGTTTATCCGCACTGGATATTGCATGGGCACATCCAGAGGTGTTCGGGGTGGCTGGTGTGTTTTCAGCTTCTCTTTGGTGGCGATCTCATGACGTTCGGGAAGAAGACCCCGACGCCGACCGGATCATGCATGATATTGTAGAAAAAACAACTTATCCCCACCCAAATCAGCGTTTTTGGTTTCAATGTGGCACAGAAGATGAAACGGAAGACCGCAATCATAACGGAGTCATTGACTCCATTGACGACACCCTTGACCTCATTCGCGCTTTGCGAGCCAAAGGAATCCCGGATCAGCATATCAGGTACCTGGAAATAGAAAAAGGGCGGCATGAGCCAAAAACCTGGGGCGAGGCCATGCCCGATTTCCTTCGCTGGAACGCGGATCGGGGAACACGGATTTAGAACGCGGATTTTTTTGGAACGCGGATGACGCGG